>NZ_JBFHGM010000041.1:0-26344 GCF_041583095.1 Draconibacterium sp. | reverse complement strand
TTCTGTCGTCAGAAATGTTATTACTGCGATTTCTACAAAACAGTAAATACTTCGCTGCAGCACGATTTTATCGGCGCCCTGAAAAACGAGGCTAAAGTACGTAAAAACTACCTGAACAACGAAACGGTTGAAACCATATATTTTGGTGGCGGCACTCCATCGGTACTTACAGCGCCGGAAATTGCTGAAATACTGGCCGTGTTGAACAAGGAATTTACAGTTAATTCGGATGCTGAAATAACCTTTGAAGCCAATCCGGACGACTTGAGCAACGCTTACCTGAAAGACTTAAAAAAGGAAAGAATAAATCGTTTAAGTATCGGAATTCAGGCCTTTCAAAACCGGCATTTGGAAAAAATGAATCGCCGGCACAATGCAGCTCAGGCTATTCAAGCCATTGAAAATGCGGCGAAAAACGGTTTCTCGAATTTAAGTGCCGATCTCATTTACGGTCTCCCTGATTTAACGCCAAAAGAGTGGGAAGAAAGTCTGAACCAAATGTTTAATCTCCCGGTAAAACACCTGTCGGCCTATCATTTAACTTACCACGAAGGAACAGCTTTTTACACCTGGCTAAAAAAAGGAACCTTAAAAGAGCTGAAAGAAGTTGAAAGTGTTGCGCAGTTTAATACGCTGGTTGATCTGTCGATTGCCAATGGTTTCGAGCATTACGAAATTTCAAACCTGGCAAAAGATCAGATGTACTCACGCCACAACACAGCTTACTGGATGGGCACAAAATACCTTGGACTGGGGCCGTCGGCACATTCGTTTGATGGTGTTTCACGCCGCTGGAACGACTCCAGTGTTGAGGCTTACATAAAAGCGCAGGCCAATAATCAAACGTATTTCGAGGAAGAAAAACTGAACGAAAACGACCAGTATAACGAATACATTTTAACCCGGATTCGTACCAAATGGGGCGTATCAGAAAAGGAACTGGAGCAACGTTTTGGTCGCGAAAAAGCAAGCTATTTTTCCCGTCAGTTAGCCAAATACAACGATACGGGTGTGCTGAAAGTCAACAACCAAATCATTACGCTAACCCGAAAAGGACTTTTTGTTTCCGACGAGATCATGGCCGAGCTGATTATTATATAATTGTTATACAATCAGTTGATTCGTTTGGCTTCAATCATAAATCTTGTTAAACCTACTGAACGGACGCATTATTTATCTATCTTAGCGGTTCTTTAAAAAAAACAGATTGATGCAGGTTAAAATCGTTAATAAATCAAAGAATGAACTACCGGCCTACAGTACAGCATTTTCGGCCGGAATGGACTTACGCGCAAATCTTAATGAACCGGTGGTTTTAAAGCCGCTTGAGCGGAAATTGGTTCCAACCGGATTATTCATTGAATTGCCACAGGGTTACGAAGCCCAGGTTCGCCCGCGTAGTGGTTTGGCTTTGAAAAAAGGAATTACGGTTTTAAATACTCCCGGAACAATTGACGCCGATTATCGTGGAGAAATTGGTGTTATTCTCATCAACCTGTCGCAGGAAGATTTTGTTATAGAGAATGGAGAACGCATTTGCCAAATGGTTATTGCCGCACACGAAACTGTGGAATGGGATTTGGTAGAAGTGCTGGAAGAAACAGAAAGAGGAGCAGGTGGTTTCGGCCACACCGGAAAACATTAAGATGAAGAGAATTTTTATAAAGGGACTTGGTATTGCATCTTTTACGCTGAGTTTACTGGCATGTTCAGGACCAAAACAGGTTACCGAACAGCAAGTGGCACAAGCTGCAATAAATACACCCACTACTGAATTAGTAGATCAAAAACAGATGGAGTTTGAGTACCTTTTTGTGGAGGCGCTAAAACAGAAAATGTTTGGCAACGCACAAAAAGCGATTCAATTATTGTCGAGCTGTTTAGAGATTGATCCAAACTCGTCGTCAGCCATGTACGAGTTGGCAAATATTCACGCCGCAAATAACGATTTTACCAGCGCTTCACTGCTGCTGGAAAAAGCCATCAGTATAAATCCTGATAATCCGTGGTACAAACTGTTGCTGGCACAAATCTATCAGCAAACACGAAAGTATTCAGAGGCAGCCGATCTTTATGCCGAGCTGGTGAAAATGGAGCCGGAAAATCTGGAATACATTTATATGAATGCTGCCTTGCTGGCCACTGCACAACGTTACGATGAAGCTATTGCCGCTTACGAACGTATGGAAAAGGAAACCGGCGTTAACGAGCAGATTTCGGTGGCCAAACAGCAGATTTATGTATCAACAGGACAGGTAGATAAAGCTTTTGAAGAGATTTACAAACTGATTGAAAACGATCCGAACGAAGCAAAATATTACGGACTGCTGGCTGATTTGTATCAGAGCCAGGGCGATTCGGAAAATGCTTTGGCCAACTACAAAAAGATTCAGGAAATGGATCCTGAAAATGGTTTTGTACACTTTTCGCTGGCCAATTATTACCTCGAAAATGGCGATGCTGAAAAGTCGTTCGAAGAAACAAAAGCCGGTTTTTCTAGCGATGCAGTTGATATTCAAACAAAAATGCAGCTGTATATGATGCTAACGGCAAACCCGGCACAGTCGCATCTTAACGAACAACAACGCGGTGAATTGATTGGCATTTTACTCGAAAAACATCCCGATGAATCGTTGGTACACACCATTCACGCGGAATCGTTGCTGAAAGAAAATAAACTGGCCGAAGGTCGCGAAGCCTTGTTAAAAGCCATTGAAATTGAACCCAACGATTATATGGTTTGGGAACGGATAATGTATATCGACAACGACTTGCAACAGTGGGATAAATTGTACGAACATACCGGAAAGATCATCGAATTATTCCCGAATCAACCGCAGGGATATTTCTTTAAAGCAATTGCCTGTGTTCAGTTGGAAAAATTCGATGAAACCATTGAACTAAGCGAAGAGGGAATGGATTATGTAGTTGAAAATCCACAACTGGAAGCCAACTTTTTAATGCTTAAAGGCGAAGCCGTTTACAAAAACGGAAACAGAACCGAAGCCTTCAAAATATTTGACAAAGCCGTTCAGATTGATCCGGATAATTACCTTACCCTGAACAATTACGCATACTATTTATCGGTTGACGGTATTGAGCTCGATAAAGCCGAACGTATGAGTGGCAGAGTGGTTGAGCGCTTCCCGGATAATGCAACTTACCTGGATACACATGCCTGGGTGCTGTTTAAAAAGGGCGAATACACGCTGGCTAAATTTTATATGGATTCGGCTATAAAAAACAGCCAGGATGAAAGTGATACTTTGCTGGAGCACTATGGCGACATTTTGTACAAAGTTGGCAAAGTTGACAAGGCTGTAGAGTATTGGATAAAAGCCAAAGAGATTGGTAGCGAGTCGGAAACTTTGGACCGCAAAATTGCAGAGAAAAAATACATTGAAGAGTAGTAGGCGATGAAGTTTTTTAGATATTTCAGGATTTCCCTGTTTATGGCGGCTGTTCTGCTTGCCGTTTCGTCCTGTAAAACACCGTCGGAATTAGCTGTCGTTGATGCGCGTCCGATAAGCACCAATAAGTTGCTGAAACGTATTGAGCAAAACGCATTCGATTACGATTACCTTACCATAAAACGTATCAATTGTAACTTTTCAAGCAGCCAGTCGAAAGCGGCTTTTAAAATCAATCTGAAAGCAAAAAAAGACGATCGTATTCTGGTGTCGATTAGTAAACTGAATATTCCCGTTGGCCGCGTTTTACTGACGCCCGACAGTGTGAAATATGTGAATTACATCGACCGCAATTATTTCATCGACGATTATTCCTACCTCAGTAGTTTTCTGAATATTGACCTTGATTTTGCCACCATACAGAGCATTATTTCTAACAATGCATTCTCGTATCGAAATGATCCGCGCGACAAGGATTTTAAAACGTTCGATGCTTTAATTGAAGACAACCAGTATGTTTTGCAATCGGAAAAAACACGGAAGCTCAGCAAACTTGAAGAGAAAGAAAACAAAGCCGAGCGCCGTTTAAAACGACTTGATGACCAGGCGCTTATACTGCAAAAAATGTTTTTTAACCCTGCCAATTTTGCTTTGAACCGCCTTTTGATCAGCGATAAAACAAACGACCGGAATATGAATCTTGTTTTCGATGATTATACCGAAGTGGAAAACAAAGACTATCCGGGAAGCATTGAAATGAACTTTCATTCGCCTGAAGAAGAAATAGAAATGAAAATCAGGATGAGTGGATTTTCAACCGAGAAGATCACTTCTTTCAGCATTAAAATTCCGGAAAAATACGAGGAGATTCGTGTAAACTAGAAACCTTTTTCCTGCAGAATTATAACTTTCTGTGAAAATATTTTAAAGTTGAACTCAGGTTCAATCCGAAATCAATACATTCGTAAACATGATTTTACGAATAAAAATACTATTCGTCACACTGGCAGTATCGCTGGTGAGTCTAACTGTGTTTGCACAATCCATAGAAGAGCTGCAAAAACAAAAGGCTAAAGCTGAAAAGGAAATCGAATACACCACGCGCTTACTTAACGAAACGCAAAAAAATGAACGTTCGTCGTTGAGTAAGTTGCGACTCATTAATACAAAAATTAACTCCAGAAGCTCGCTTATCTCCAATATGAACCACGAAATACTAATTTACGAGCAATGTGTCGCTAACAATGAGTTGGCTGTAGAGATGCTTAAAAACGACGCTCAGCAGCTAAAGAATGAATATGCCGAGATGATCAGGATGGCATATAAAAATCTTAATTCGTATGACGAAGTGCTGTTTTTGTTGTCGGCCGAAAATGTAAACCAGGCATATCGCCGGTTACTGTATTTCAAACGGTATAAAACCTATCGCGAAAATCAGGCACAGATGATTGGTGCTTTGCAGGAAGTTTTGGATGAAAGTATACAAAAACTGGAGCAGCAAACCGTTACAAAACAAACACTGATAGAACAAACCGAAAAAGAAATGGTCGCGCTGAACCAGGAAAAAAGTGCGCAAAGCAGTGAATTGCAAGAACTGCAAAAACAAAAGAACAGCCTGCAAAAAACCTTACAACAACAACGACGGGTGGAGCAGCAACTAGAGCGCGAAATTCAGGCTATAATTGAAGAGGAAGCAAGCAAAAACCGTGAAGCCGGCGGTTCAGGTTTTGCCTTAACACCCGAGCAAAAACTGATTGGCGATAATTTTGAGCAAAACAAAAGGCACCTGCCCTGGCCACTGGAAAGAGGTGTAATTGTGGAGCATTTTGGTGTACACCAGCATCCGGTTTTAACCAATGTACAGGTGCAAAACAACGGGATAAACATTGCCACCGATGTGGGAGCGGAAGTGCGTGCCGTTTTTAATGGCGAAGTAAGTCGCGTGTTTGGTATATCAGGTGGTAATACGGCCGTTATAATCCGCCACGGAACCTACCTGAGTGTTTACTCCAACCTTCGCGAGGTAGTGGTTAAAAAGGGCGATAAAGTGTCGACAAAACAACCCATCGGTACTGTTTTTACCAATACAAAAGACGGCAACAAATCGATCCTGAAATTTCAGATCTGGAAAGAAAGCACCAAACTTGATCCGGAGGACTGGATTGGCCGCTAGGAGCTGATTTAGGAATGATGATTAACGAATGCTGATTTTAGAAGTAGATATCAAAGAAACCGATATGGCTTTTCCGATCATCAATCTAAAATCGTTAATCGAAATTCATCATTCATCATTCAACTTTGCTTTAATCTCCTTAATGTATTGAAGGATTTACATCGTAACAGGAATGATGATTAATGAATGCAGATTTAAGAAGTACGTTCTAACAAGGTTGATTGTTTGTTCAAACAGATCCATCTGAAATAGTTAATCGAAATTCATCATTTTCTTATATGTTGTTTTTGGCTTATTAGATCTGGAAAGAAAGCACCAAACTTAATCCGGAAGACTGGATTGGCCGCTAGGAGCTGATTTTGGAATGATGATTAACGAATGAAGATTTAAGAAGTACGTTCTAACAAGGCTGATTGTTTGTTCAAACAGATCCATCTAAAATCGTTAATCTAAATTCATCATTCATCATTCAACTTTGCTTTAATCTCTTTAATGTTCTGCAGAATTTCCATCGTAACCGGGTTTTCGCTGGCGGCATTGCGCATTTCCTCTTTTCGCAGTCCCAGCTTGGTGTCCAGCCGCCCGAGGATCAACGAAAATACCATAAACAAAACCATCATTACCGGATAGGTGATCAACTTGTTTTCATCCAGAAAAGTACGGATCGTTTCGTCTTTAAAATCGTTTAAAAACATAAAGGCAATCATTACAAAACTAATGTAGCCAATGTACATCCGGGCACGGTCAACGTAAATTTTCCACCGGATAAATGTGCGTCTGTTTAGTTGAATACCAAAGAGTTTCATATTATTTGAGTTTTAATTTCATTTTATATTGTCTCAGAAAAGGAGTCATTCCAATGGCTTTCAGAAAATCCTGTGTTTGCCCCGATTGGTCGGCCACATTAATCACCATCGGCGTGTTTGATGCCAGCCCGGCAAAATGACAAAATAGCGTCGTTCCCAAACCTTTCAAGCGATGCTCCGGATCGACAGCAAACTGGGCTATTTTCCCTGAATAAGGATTTCCGGTAAGGTAGGCGATTGGCAGGTTATCGCTGTAAATGCTACAGGTTTTGTACTGCCCCGACTGTACAACCGTTTGTGTGGTATTCTGCCAGGTAGGCTGCCAGTCCCAAAGGTGTTTGGAAGGTATAAATTCTCCGGTTGATTCTTCCCTGATCATAGAATCTTCCGGTTTTGAAACGCCCGGGTAACCCTTAAAACATTCCAGTTCCTGAAGTATGGTAAAACCCACTTTTTTATAGGATTTTATTGCGGCAGTGTTTTTATCGATCACCTCAAGAACCACCTCGTTTACGCCGCTTTTAACCAGTTTAGGAAGTATAAATTCGTACATTAGTACCGTTGCATTTTTACCCCTGAATTCAGGTATAACCCCGGTTCCGGCATTGTACGCCGTTTTTCCCGACGTAGTATCGCGTATAGCATGAAAGATAAAACCCACCGGTTTGCCTTCGCTAAAAAGGGCCACCGAGTGCTCCAGGCTCACATCTTCCGAATCAAATTTATCCTGTAAGCTTTCGGGCGTCATTTCAATCTTTACCAGATAATCAGCAAATGCAGCATTAAACAATTTGCTGAGTTCTAGTATACTTTGGTTTTCTAGTGTCTGAAATTGCATTTTATAGTTTAGAACGGTTAGGAAGAGGTTTAAGTATTAAACAAAAAAACCGGCCATTAGCCGGTTTCTGAAAATATGTAGCGTGCTTATAAATTAGCCACCCGGGTTAGTGCAGGAGTATCTAAAAATTTAATTTTTCGTCCCTGCAATTCAATCAGTTTGTCGCTCTTGAATTCTGATAATAAACGAATTACCGATTCAGTTGCGGTGCCAACCATATTGGCCAGCTCCTCTCGTGTTAACGAAATTTGAAGTGTATTTTGGTTATCCAGTTCAAAGTTTTCTTTCAAAAGTAAAAGCACTTCTGCCAGTCGTTCGCGAACTGTTTTTTGCGCAATATCGGTAATGTAATCGTTGGCCTCGCGCAACTCGCGACAAACAATTTGTAACATGTGATGCGAAAACTGCCAGTTGTTCTGAATAAGGTACAACAGGGTTTGATAAGGAACATGACACAAGGCGGCATCGTCGATAACTTTGGCCGTTGTACACGCCAGTTCCTGGCTCAGCAACGACCGATAGGCAATAATTTCACCCTTTTTGGCAAAACGAATAATTTGCTCTTTACCGTCGATTCCTGTTTTAAAGATTTTGATAATCCCCCTTGTAACACAGAAAAAACCGGTTAGCCGGCTGCCCTCACGATAAATGATGGTGCCTTTTTTATAAAGCGAACAAGTTTTTTCGTAATTAAGCCGCGTAAATTCCTCTTCGGTTAACTTCTTAAAAAGTTGAAAACCACTCAAATTTGTTTCTTCGTCCGACGGCCTTTTAATTGCGCTTCTCATTTCCTGAACTGATTATACGTTTAATACTGGAATAACCTTTTTTTATTTTGGCTTAAAAATACAATTATCTGCATTATTCGAAAAACTATTTATATAGATAGTTAGATGTTGTATATTTGTGTACAAATTTAATGTAAAGTATTTTAAAATAAGGATGTTATGAAGCATGTAATAGATATGGCCTGGACTGACAAGCTGGCTTTTGAAACGGATATGGATGGACATAAGGTAGTTATCGACGCCACAGAAGAAGTGGGTGGCAGCGATTTAGGACCGCGTCCGAAGAAATTAATGTTAACTGCTCTGGCCGGATGTACGGGCATTGATGTGGTGATGATTTTGAAAAAAATGAAGGTTGAATTGGAAGCTTTTAATGTAATTGTTGAGGGTGAACTAACAGAAGATCATCCGAAATATTACAACAAAATGACCATCGTTTACCAGTTTAAAGGAAAGGATCTTCCGATGGATAAACTGGAAAAAGCGGTTAAACTTTCAGAGGAGAAATACTGCGGTGTTAGTGCCGTGTATCGTCAGGCAATGGAAATGAAAACAGAGATCAGGATAGTGGAATAAATTCTGGTTCGAGAAAATATATGAAAGCAATCTTTTTACAAGGTTGCTTTTTGTCTTTATGCCAGACGGGCACTTTCTTTTGCAATCGATCAAAAGAAAGCAAAAATCTTGTCAAAAAATAACCTTTTCGTTTTTTCAATGAAACGAATTAGCCCGACTGACGCCTGCCTGCGGTAGGCAGGGATTTTTGACGAGCCCGCACAAGGTATTCCCTCACGTCCGCCTTCGAGAAAAAGCGTGAAAAAAATTAATGGAGAGAACGCCTGCCTGCCGGTAGGCAGGTTAAAAAATCAAGTCTGTTTGACGCTCGTTAGACCTGAAGAATGAAGGGCTATAAGGAGGAGTTTCTTGATTTTAGTGAAAGGAATTTATTTTTAACTTTTTATCGTCAGCGGTGGCTTTTTTGAATACTTTTTCAGCTATAGGAAAAAGGATTTCATGTCTGGAAAGACGAAAAGATCATCAACTTGAATTTGTTATGCGATAAAAATATAGCTGTTTGCATAATCCGTTATTAAGAGAAGTTTACCAAATACAGTACCTAAAGAGAATGATACTCAAATTAAAATGTTTTGGGGTTAACTAAGTCCTGAAACTTTTATAATTTTAAAGGTCATTAAAGAATTCACTATGTTAAAATCGATTAATCCGGTAACAAACGAAATAGTAAAAACCTATCAAAAACACTCGGAAGAAGGCGTTGAAAAGATCATTAATTCAGTAGATAAAATATGGCATCACTGGCGAAGTACTTCCTTTCATCACCGGGGGCAGCTGATGCAAAATGCAGCCAGTATTTTACGCAGCAAAAAAGAAGAACTGGCTTTGCTCATGGCTCAGGAAATGGGGAAAGTAAAAAACGAAGGAATTGCCGAAATTGAAAAGTGCGCATGGGTTTGCGAGTATTATGCTGCCAATGCCGAATCATTCCTCGAAAACGAAACCGTAGCCACACAGGCCAGCAAATCGTATGTTTCGTACCAGCCGTTGGGTACTATTTTAGCCGTTATGCCGTGGAATTTTCCGTTTTGGCAGGTATTTCGTTTTGCTGCTCCAACACTAATGGCGGGCAACACCGCCGTACTGAAACATGCCAGCAATGTACCGGGTTGTTCCATGGCAATCGAAGACATTTTCCGCGAAGCCGGTTTTCCTGAAAATGTGTTTCGTTCGTTGTTAATTGGCAGCCCGATGGTTGAAAAAGTGATCAAACATAAAGCCATAAAAGGAGTTAGCCTTACCGGAAGTACACCTGCCGGCAAAAGTGTTGCGGCAATTGCCGGAGCAGAATTGAAAAAATGCGTGCTGGAGCTGGGCGGCAGCGATCCGTACCTGATTTTAAAAGATGCCGATCTGGAAATGGCCGCCAAAAAATGTGCTGCAGGCCGCCTGCTAAATGCCGGACAAAGTTGTATCGGTGCCAAACGTTTTATAGTGGAAGAAGAGGTTTACGCGCATTTCCTCGAGCTTTTTACCCACGAAATGAATGCTGCACACTTTGGCGATCCTTTCGACGAGGAAAGTACAATGGGACCAATGGCGCGTGAAGATCTGCGCGACGAATTACACCAACAGGTTGTTGATTCGGTAAATAAAGGCGCTGAAGTGATTCTGGGCGGCGAAATACCGCATCGTAAAGGGGCTTTTTATCCACCAACCATTCTTGAAAATGTAAAGCCGGGAATGCCGGCCTACGAAGAAGAACTGTTTGGTCCGGTTGCGTCGGTAATAAAAGTAAAAGATGAACAAGAAGCCATACGCGTAGCCAACGATACCGATTTTGGTCTGGGAGCAGCCGTGTTTACGCAAAATCTTAAAAAGGGCGAACATATCGCCGAAATTGAACTGGAAGCCGGTGCCTGTTTTGTAAATGATTTTGTGAAATCGGATCCGCGTTTACCTTTTGGCGGAATAAAAACCAGTGGATTCGGACGCGAACTTTCGGTGCACGGTATCAAGGAATTTATGAATGTTAAAACTGTTTTTGTAAAGTAGCTGCCTAGTTTACTTTTTACGCCAGGGTTTTAATCCATAGATTTTCCGGCCAACAAACTGGCCAAGAAAAAAACTTCCGAAAAGAAAGGGAGCGAGGCTCCAACTGAGTTGTATGTCGAAAAATTTACGGATTAGAATAATCAACGGAACCGGTGCATGAATGGCTACAAACCACCAAAACGATAGTTTTCGGAAACCACCGCGCAGGTAACCAAACGGCAGGCAAACCACAAAGGTTGCCAGGCAGGTGTATAGTAAATACCACTCGTGATTATTCATTGTATCTGATTTTATCAAAAGCTTTTGCGAACCAGGTATGCAAGCGTTTCCACCCAGCTTTTTTCAGTGTTTAAACTATCAACCAATTGTAATTTTTCTCCTCCTTTTTCCAGGAATTCTTCGCCATATTCAACGCCAAGTTCCAGTGTTGTTTCCAGGCAATCGGTAACAAACGAAGGTGCTGCTATCAGTATTTTCTTTTTGCCTTCCGCCAGCTTTTCTGTCAAAAGTTCATCGGTAAATGGTGTTAGCCAGTTTTTCGATAAACGCGACTGAAATCCTACTGAATACTGCGCGGGCTGCAGGTTTAATTGGGCTGCCAACAAGCGCGAAGTTTCATAAACCGTAGCGCGATAACACATAGCACCGTGCTCCGGCATTGCGTTTTGGCAACTGCAATTTTCCACTTTAATTCCCGGATGGCACTTTTCCAAATGCCGGTTCGGCAATCCATGATACGAAAATATAATATGGTCGTAATCCTGCAGGTTATATTGCTGAATGCGCTCGGCAAAAGCATCAATAAATTTAGGATCCTGGTAAAATTGACCAATCTCAAAAACTTCAGATTTTATTCCCAGCTTTTTTATCTCTTTTTGGGCGGCAACAAGCGACGTTTCAGTGGTTGACATGGCATGATGCGGAAACAGCGGCAGTAAAATCAGCTTTTCAAAACCTTTCTTTTTTATGTTTGCCAAAGCTGCTTTGTAACCCGGATTTCCGTACCGCATTCCCATAAAAATTTCGTAATCCTCACCCAGTTCTTCCTGAAGTTTTTGCTTTAACTCGTCAGAAATATAAATCAGTGGCGAACCTTTTTCGGTCCACAGCTGCTGATATAATTTGGTTGAGTTTTTCACCCTGAACGGAATGATAATCGCGTTTACCAAAAATTTCCGAAGCAGGTAAGGCAGATCGATAACACGTTCATCGTTTAAAAACTCGGTCAGGTATTTCCGAACTGCGGGAACGGTAGGCTCGTCGGGACTACCAACATTCATTAACAAAACAGCTGTTTTCTCCATCATTTATAGTCTTCTGCAAATTGGTTCGCAATTGTTCTACCTTGTTTTATCCGGTCGGCCATACCAATTCCATCGCGCATGTTTCCGGCAAGTGTGAGCCCTTTAAATTCGGTCTCCAGATCGGAAATGGCCTGCAGTTTTTCTTCGCTCTCGAAACTGTATTGCGGAATAGCATGCGGATAGCGGAAAATCTCCATCAGATCGGGCTCAAAACTGTCGAGCCCCATCATTTCGCGAACTTCACGCTCTGCAATTTCTTTTATTTTATCATCTGAATACTCAAACATTTCGGGTCTTTTAATACCACCCATAAAAACGGATAGCAAAGCTCCGTTTTCCGGCGCGCGGTTTTTTAGGAACGATCCCGGCAATAAAATACCCAGCACATCGCGTTTTTCGGCCGAAGGAACCAGTCCGCCAAACGATTTGATCGGGATGCCTTTCCACTTGTTAAAACCAAGCACCACCTGCGTAACTTTGGCGTAGGTCATTTTATCAATCGCCTTCATTTTTTCTTTCGGAAAGAAGGGGAAAAGACTTTCCAGCGCATGCGATCCGGCAGTTGAAACAACATGAGTAAATGATTTTCCATCTACCGAAAAATCCTGATTTCCGGATGTATTTACTTCCAGATTTTTACAGCCCAACTTAATATTTTCGTCGCCAATATTTTTTACCAGTGCTTTTATCAGATTATCCAGTCCGTTTTCAACCGAAAATACCTGGCGATTTGCTTTTCGTGGTGATTCCTTTTTGCGTGCTTTTTTTTGCTTGATACTGCCACCAATAAAACTGCCGTAGTTTTGCTCCAGCCAGTAAAGTTTGGGCAAGGCAAAACGGGTTACCAGCTTTTCCGGATCGCCGGCATAAACGCCCGACAAGAAAGGATCGATAGCATTTCGTAAAAAGCTTTTTCCCATTCGGCGGCGCACCATATCGGCAATTGTTTCATTCGGATCGGTGCCCGGTTTACGAAAGGGTTCACCCAGAATACGAAACTTGTCGTACCATGTAAAAAGGGGAGTGGTGATGGCTTTTATTCCGCCCATTTCCATTTCGTGCCACTTGCCGCCCATCCAAATCCAGCGTGCTTCGGCACTTTTGTTGGCGTATTCCAAGGTACAATCATCGGCCAGATCTTCAAAAAGCTCAGCCGCCTCTTCCTGACTCATCGAGCCGGTATTTGGCCCCGATTCAAAAACAAAACCATTTTTTCGGTGGGTTTTAATCACTCCACCTGCTTGTTCATCTTTTTCAAAAACCTGTACCTTAAAACCAAATTTTTTAAGGTAATAAGCTGTTGTAAGTCCGGTTAGTCCTGCCCCAATAACGGCAATGTTTAGTTGGTTTTTTTGCATGGTTTTTATAGCGCTTTTGAGAATTTTAAGGTCGCATTTCGCATGTTCGGATCCAAGCTGGCAGCTATGTTTCTTACAAAAAACCGTCCCTGTTTACTAACGTGCAGTTCGTCTTTCGAAAGCGATAAAAGCCCCTCTTCAACAAAACCGGCAAGGAACGATTCGTCGTAAATTATGCTTTGTTTAATTACTTCGGGTGAAGTTTTTAGCATTTGTGCCGCTTCCTCCCACGAAATATAATAGTTACACATCACTTCGTTGATGACGTGTCGAATGATCTTCTCCGTTTCATTCAGCTGATACCCTTTTTCAATGGTAAATTTACCGGCGTTGATCTGGTCAACGTAAGTATTGGTATCCTTGGCATTTTGTGCGTAAGCATTTTCCAGCTGGCTGATTCCGGTTGCTCCAAAAGCATAAACCTGTCCGGTTGTTTCGCGGGTACAATATCCCTGAAAATTACGGTGCAACGTTTTATTTTTAAAGGCAATACTCAATTCGTCATCGGGACGGGCAAAATGGTCGAGACCAATCGCATCATAACCGTTTTCAGTCAACAAACGATAACCCACCTCAAACATGGCCAGCTTTTTAGTTGCCGTTGGTAAACCGCGTGCATCCAGTATTTTTTGTGCTTTTTTCACCCAGGGCACGTGTGCATACGAGAACGTTACCAAACGATCGGGCGACAGACTAATAGCGCGCTCGATGGTTTTTGCAAACGATGCTTCGTCCTGAAACGGAAGACCATAGATAAAATCGAAATTCACGCTGGTTCCTTCGTGACTGCGGATCATGGCAACCAAATCTTCCTCGGGAAGAATCGACGGATCACGGTTTACATTATCCAGCACCTCCTTGTTAAAATCCTGAATACCCAAACTAAAGCGGTTAAACTTAAGAGCTACCAGGCGGTCGATGTAATCCTTATCCAGCATCGCCGGATGACATTCCATGGCAATTTCCGGTTTTGGAATAAACTCGAAAAGCTCATGAATTACATTCATAATGTCTTCCACCAACTCTATCGACAACGAGTTGGGTGTTCCGCCTCCCCAGTGCACCTGCGACACTTTACGGTCGTCGCTAAGCAGCTTTTTCACCATGCGGATCTCTTTTTTCAGCGCATCAACATAAACCTCCATTTTGTTTTTGTCGCGCGTAAGATGCGTGTTACAGCCGCAGAAATAACAGATCTTCGGGCAGAACGGAATGTGAATATAAATGGAAATATTCTGTGGATTCTCTGAATTGGATTGTTCCAACACTTTTACGTATTCTTCCGGTGTAAACTCGGGAGAAAAGAAATTTGCCGGCGGATAACTTGTATATCTCGGTACCGGAGTGTTGTATTTTTCTATTAGCTTTTGTGATACTTTCATAATACTAATTTAAAGAGTCTTAATCGGTTTCTTGTTCATACTTCAGGTAAAAACTTTTTCTGAAGACAAATGGCAACAGGACAAGGATAAGTATTCCGAGCCCTATTTCTATGGCAAACAGCCCGCGGTAGGTAAGCGCATCGGCCACTTTTCCGCTCATTATCGCAATAACAAGGCTGCTGAGGTGTGTAATAACTATCTGAATGGTAAAATCGGTTCCTTCGCGCCCTTTTCGAACCACGTGCATGCTCATGGTATACACAAATACCGACGACATGGCGTAAGCCCCCCAAAGCAGCGCAACACCAAGGTATACCAACCATAAGTCGTGATCGGTATAGGTTAATCCGAAAAAGAAAGTGGCCACCAGTACATTAATTACCGGAAATATCCACACCGCTTTGGTAATTCCTTTTTTGCGGAGCAGAAACCCAGCAGGAACGGTCATTAAAACACCACAGGCCGTTCCGAATATTCCGGAGATAATTCCAATTTCTTTAATGTCGTAACCCAGGTCGACAAAGTAGGGTTTTATCATGGTTAAAATCCCGATTATTCCTGAATAAAACAGGAAGAGCAACAAAAGGTGTGCGCCAATTTTTCTTTGCCTGAAGAAGTAGATAAACTCCAGTGGCGATACATTTTTTGTTGAACGATCGGGTTCGTTTCCGTTGCGTGCGTTGTACAGCGACACCGGAATGAGTGCAAACAACACAAACAAACCGAGCGAGCGCAACAACCATAACCAACCAAAATAATGGTAGATAATGAGTAAAACACCGCTGCCCATCATGGTTCCGATAAAACTACCGGCCGATTGCATGCTGTTTCCAAGGCTGCGTTCGTTTTTATTCAGAATAAGAATGGCAAAAGCATCGGTGGCAATATCCTGCGTTGCCGATGCCGTAAATGCAATTACCATCAGAATAATAATGGTGGTAAAATCGGTTTGCAGGTTTAAATAACCAACGGACATGATGATGAGCGCATAAAAAGCCTCCGACATAATGATCCACCTGCGGTAGTGCCGTTTGTTTTTACTGGTTTTATCAACCATTGGCGCCCACAGCATTTTTAGAATCCATGGCAGTTTTATCAACTGGATATAACCGATAGATTCCAGCGAGTAGTTCTCCATCCGCATGATCACGGGGATCACCGTAGAGAAAAAACTCATCGGGATCGACTGCGCCAGGTAGAGGCTCAGCAGCGTATAATATTTTTTTATTTCGCTTTGTTTCATTTTAGAAGTTTACCTTCAAATTTACGCCCATTGTGGCCGGTTTTCCCGATTGAGCATACGAGTTTCCAACAGCCTGAAAATAAAACGAATTGTACTCAGCATCAAGGATATTTTTTCCCCAGAAAGATAACTGAATATTTTTTGTATCGAAACTGATACGCGAATTCAGCAATCCGTAATAATCCTGATAAGCAATATTCGTTTCTTTCCAATAATGTTTTCCAAAGCCATTATAAGTCAGGTGCAAGCGAATTTGTTCAAGCCAGCCCGAATTAACTGCAATTGTATAGTTTCCGCCCATGTTAAATGAAAAGCGGGGAACGTAAGGCAGGTAGTTTCCGCTGTAAATTTCGTTTTCGTTTTTTTCGTATTCCACAAATTTTGCATCGTTGTAACCAAATGCAAGCCAGGTTTCAAGGTTTTTCGCCGGCAGTGCTTTAATTTCAAACTCAACACCTTTACTTTCCGATTTACCGGCGTTGGTTAGCATCGATCCGGTTCCGCTGGGTACGGTTTGGTAAATTTGCTGGTTATCCCAGTCGATATAAAACAGGGCAAGGTTAGCGTAAATACGCTGTTTCAGCCACTTTGTTTTTATCCCGGCTTCGTAGTTCCACGAGCGCTCAGGATCGAACGAACGGTCTTCGTCGCGTTCAAAGGTTGAGTTAAAACCTCCGGAGTTATACCCTTTGGCAATGGTTGCATAAGGAACCAAGTATTCTGAAATGCTATATTTTACAGCCAGTTTCGGAAGAATTTCAAAGAAATCCATATCACTTTCAAAAGCTTCCTCATTCTTTAGATTTCCGTTTAACGACCGATCATAAACATAGTCGAGGGTTGCTTTTTCGTAATCGGCACGAATTCCTGCGGTTAGCGAAAACTCTCCGAATTTAAGCGTTGACTGGTGGAAAAAGGCAAGTCCCGAATTGCTGTTGTCGTAATATTTGGTGTACGAATATTCGGTAAAAGGCATGTTGGCCAATTGATCTTCACCCATTTCCAGGTGCACTTCTTTATCAAGGCCCTGGTGAAAAGCAAACGCGCCAAACAGCCATTCGTAAGTTTCGTTTTCATACGACTGGATATTTATCTCCTGCGAGAACATATCAATATCCTGGTCCTGCGTTACAAAGTATAAATCGGTGGTGGTAAAATCCTGGTCAATGCCCTGTTCGTCGTTTACCGATTGAAAACTACTAACAGCGCGGATTTGAAAGTTATCGGCAGCATAAGCAAGGTTTAATCCTGATGATAAAAGCTTACGATCGTAACCACTTTCGCGGTTGTAATTTACTTCGCTGATTTCGTTGGTTTCGTCGTTATAAATAGCGTAAGGATAGCCACTTTGGCGGCTGTCTTCGTATTGCAGATTTCCAGTTGCTTTAAAACGGTCTCCGGGAGTAAAAAGTAGTTTTAAACGCCCGGAATAAGAGTCGAGTTCGTCAGCTTTTTTATTGTTGTATTGGTTGGTAAAAAAGCCATCGTTATGGCGAATACCCAGGTTTCCTAACACGGCAAATGATTTGCTGATAGGCTGATTGTGAGAAACCTGAGCATTTAACTGGTTGTAATTACCGTAGTCGGTTGTAATTTCGGTAAAGCGCTCATTTCCCGGTTGGCGCGAAATGATGTTAATCAGTCCGCCCATTGCATTTCTTCCGTACAAAGTTCCCTGGGGGCCACGTAAAACTTCAATTTGCTGAATATCAAAAAAATCGAAGTTAAAGGCAGCTTTTTCAAAGTATGGAATACCATCGACATACAAACCTACCGATGGCGTGTTTATGCGGTTTCCAACCCCGCGAATGTATACCGGCGAAGTAAGTTTCGATCCGTAATCGGGCATAAAAAAGTTGGGAACAATAGCCGATACGCCGGTCAGGTCTTCTACACCGTTGTTTTCAATAAGCCGTTCGGGAACCATTGTTGCAGCTGCCGGAATATTAAAAATGTTCCGGTTATATTTTGGCGATTTTATTTCAATATCTTCTAACTGATAATGTTTGATAGAGTCGGTTTTTTCATCTTGCTGGGCATTTACTGTGCTGTTAACCAGCAATGCCATAAAGAGTAGTGCATAAATATTTTTCATGGATTTTCTTTAACAGAATAAATATGATTTGCTTGCAATAAGCAAAGGTTAATGGTATAAATAATAGGTTGAATATAATCAGGCTATTGCGGGAGGGGGACGACAAAATGAACCTTCTAAAAAACAATCCTGACAGGTGAATGGAGTGAAGTAGGTTCTCCATTTTTGCTTGATTATTAGGTTGCTATAGTTTTTGAAACCCGAGGAGTCGTAGTTTTCGGGCTGGAAAAAATGATACACATTAACTGACGACGCTTTTGTTTGATTTACATGGTACTCGATCTGGATCGATTTTTCGGCAATCTGTATTTTTCCTTCCTGAACCTGCTCAACGCCAAAAAGCAAAAACCAGGCATAACAGGCAATAAACACCAGATAGGGGATATGCGTTGTAAATATGCCGACTGTAAACATTTTCGCTTTTAAGTTTCAGTAAGTCGCGCAAATATAAGAATATATAGTTGGAAAAGCCCTTCAGTTTTACTGTTTTAAAATATGCCGCAAAAGGCTACATTTGTGGCTAACCAAAAAATGAACTATGTATTTTTTTAAGGCATTAATCCTATTATTTGTAATGACATCGTGTACACAAAAAGAAAAAGCAGACCTGATTGTTTCAGGAGCTTCGGTTTATACTGTTGATGATGAATTTTCGGTTGCTGAGTCGTTTGCCGTTAACAACGGGAAAATTGTAGCTGTTGGTACTTCACAGGAAATCAGTGATAAGTACGATTCGGATACTATTATTGACGCCGAGGGGAAGTTTATTTACCCGGGATTTAACGACGCACACTGTCATTTTAATGGTTATGCGATAAACCTGTTACAATACGCCGATTTACGCGGAACAAAAAGTCAGGAGGAGATTTACGAGCTGTTAAAAGAACACCACGATAAATTCGGTGGCGAATGGATTTTAGGGCGTAGCTGGGATCAGAACGATTGGGAAGACAAAAATTTTCCTGATAAAACAAAACTGGATGAGTTATTCCCTGACATTCCGGTTTACCTGGTTCGTGTTGACGGACACGCGGGTTGGTGCAATTCTAAAGCGTTGGAACTGGCAGGTATTTCGGCAAATAGCAAAGTTCAGGGCGGGGAAGTGTTAGTGAAAAATGGTGAACCTACCGGAGTTCTAATCGATAACGCCATGGGTTTTGTTGGAAAACTGATTCCCGAGATGACTGCTGATCAGCAGGAAAAGGGCTTGCTTGAAGCACAGAAAAACTGTTTTGCTGCGGGCCTTACATCGGTTACCGATTGCGGGCTTGATAAAGCAACCATTTTACTGATGGATGAAATGCAGGAGTCCGGCAAATTAAAAATGCGGGTGAACGCCATGCTGAATCCTACGAAAGAGAATTTCGATTATTTTGTGAAAAAAGGGGAAGCCTGGAAAACCGACCGTTTATTGGTGAATACCATAAAAATTTATGCCGATGGTGCCTTGGGGTCAAGAGGAGCGTTGTTGATGGACGACTACTCGGATGATAAAGGAAACAGCGGACTGCAAATTGAAACGCAGGAGTATTACGATATGATTTGCCAGCTGGCTTTCGACAATAATTTTGTGGTTGCAACACATGCCATTGGCGATGGCGGGAATCGTTTAATGCTGAACACTTACGGCAGGTTTCTGAAAGGGAAGAACGACCGACGCTGGCGTATCGAACATTCGCAGATCATTAATCCAGATGATTTCGAAAAGTTTGCCGCGTTTTCTATTGTTCCTTCCATTCAGCCAACGCATTGCACCAGCGATATGCCCTGGGCTGAAGACCGCGTTGGAGATGAACGGATAAAAGGCGCTTATGCTTACCAAACCTTACTGCAGCAAATGGGATGGCTGCCTGCCGGAACCGATTTCCCGGTAGAAAATATTTATCCGCTGTATACCTTTTATTCGGCGGTATTCCGCACCGATCATGATGGTTGGCCAGAAGGTGGCTGGCAAAAAGATGAAGGACTTACACGCGAGCAAACGCTGCGTGCAATGACAAGCTGGGCGGCCAAATCATCGTTTGAAGAAGATGAAAAAGGTCAGCTTGTTCCCGGAATGTGGGCCGACTTTGTGGTGTTGGATACCGATTTGATGAAAGCGGAACCAAAAGAAGTTTTAAACACTAAAATATTGAGTACCTGGAGTGCCGGGGAAAAAGTGTTTGAGTTGTAGGAATTACAATACGCTAATGGAAAAGGGATAGAAGCCGGTTGGGTTTTATCCCTTTTTTATTCGATAGAAAGTTACTTGTTCTTTTTCACTGCTTCATTATTTGTAATCTTGTTCCAAGCGTTTTTGTACACATTATTTCTTCTGGAATCTTAGATTTTGGTGGAATTAACCCATGACTTGTGGATTTATAGTTCTACTTCGGTCAGTATGAATGTTACGGTGAGCGGAGTCGAACAGTGATTAAAAGTCATTCCTTAAATAATTCCGACCATGTCAATTTATCAATTCATTTTATCATCTGTTTTGAAAATTATTTATAGTGTATATTACAAATGGATAAGAATATATGTTAATAAAAATAAAAGAATTATATTTGTAATAAATAAATTGTAATGATTTTAAAATCAGACTTAAAAATACTAATTGATTCACAGATAAATTCTTCTGAACGGATTAATTCCTATATAAATAGAGAGTTAGTTGATCAGATACTGAATGAAAAAAGTGAGTTAATTATTATAACGGGTTTAAAACGGACCGGGAAAAAATCGGTGCTTTATCAGTTAAAAAGTAGGTACTCCGATGCTGCTTTTTACATCAATTTCAGGCATCCCGGGTTTTATGGTTTTGATCAGAATGATTTTTTTAAGCTGGATGAAATCATTGCAGCAACTGAAAGCAAAATATTGCTGCTCGACGGAGTAACAACAATGGAAGGTTGGCAGGATTATATTCGACAGAAACTGGATGAAGGCTTTCAGGTAATTTTTACGACATCGAATGCCAGAGTACTAAACAATGAAAAGGGAAGGAGTTTAACCGGTAGGTACATTAGCAAAGTGATTACACCGCTTTCGTATGATGAATTCTGCGAGTACCATTCGCTGGAACGGGATAAAAATTCGGTATTGGATTACATGGCAAAAGGCGGTTTTTTTGTGCCCGAAACCAACCGTGATGAATTTTTAGGTCAGTTGTTTGACGACATCGTAGTGCGCGAAATTGGCTTAACCAGCGGCATTCGCGATTTGAGGGCGTTTAAACGGCTCAGTTTGCATTTATTGCGCCATGTTGGGGAAATGATCACTGCGAATCAGTTAAAGAATACCTTAGGTATAAAAACAACTACTACGGCGATAGATTATTTGAATTTTCTGGAGGCCGGATTTTTAATGTTTTATGTTCCAAAATTTAGCTACTCGCTGCGAAAACAGCTGGTAAATCCTCGTAAAGTGTATGTGGCCGATACGGGTTTTGTAAGCGCTGCAACTTTTAATATTACCGATAAAGTTGATCACCTGCTTGAAAATCTGGTGTTTCTGTACTTAAAATCGAAATTTACTGAACTCTTCTATTTCTCGGAAGACGGCTACTGCGATTTTATTGGCTTTGGTAAAGATCAGGCGAAAGTTGCTGTGCAGGTGTGTGCTACGCTGGAGCAGGATAAGCTGGAGCAGGAAATAAATGGTTTGCTGAAGGCTATGAATTTCTTCGGTTTCAAAGAGGGAACTTTGGTAACATTAAACCAAACGGATACATTTATTCGCGATGATAAAACTATTCATGTTAAGCCGTTTTATCAGTTTGCAACTCAGAAATAGCGTCTCACTGTTTTTGCGTAGTTTTTGTAATCCTTTCCATAATTTTTATGCATAAAACGTTCTTCTTTTAAAATAAAAAGGTGGATGGAAACAAGCGTCAGTAAACAGATTGCGATAAAAAAGAGGGAGGGAAATATCAGGGCAATTCCAACAAATAAACAGTTAATAGCCAGAAAAAACGGGTTACGCGACCGGGCATAAATTCCGGAGGTCACCAGTTTGCCCAGATTCCCCTTGTTTAATCCAAAACGCAGCGATTGGTTTAATGCTCTTAAACTGACTAACATTAACAAATTAGAAAGTAGAAGAAGCACAATTCCACAAGTGGTGAATATCACGTTGCCAATTAACAAGGGGTGCAACACATCGGGAAGGACGGAAAAGTGGATAAGACCTGCTTTATAAACGAGTTCATTTAAAAAGATGAAAAAGAATACGATTAAAAAAGCGGATGAAATTATGGCTTTGAAACTACTTTTTCTGTCAGACAACTTTGTTCCTTTTCGTTGCAAAACGAAAGCCCGGATACCAATTTGCAGGCAAAAAACTAAAAAGCCGATCAGCGGTATTAAACGAATGATTTCCATGAACTAAAAGTACGCGAAGCAACTGTTAAAGCAAAAAAATCCCCGGCAAAAATTACCGGGGACATGAGTTATATATGTTGTTTATTCTCTAGATATTTGGGAACGAAACACCGATCATCAGTGGATATGCTTCAGGGCCTCTGCCATTTTTAAACAACGATGTCATGCTGTAGTTGGCAAAAATACAGAAGTCGCCAAAACCAATACGTCCGGTAAGTTCGTATTTCCACTGGTTAACGTTGTAACCACTTTTCGATTTTTCTTTGCCGCCCTTGTAATACTTGTATTTGGTGTGCGAGCCCAGGTAAAGACTGCCAATAACACCACCGGCCAGGTACATGCGCGAGCTACCCATACGAAGCGGGGTTTTCACCTCGAGAATTAAGGGAGCAGTGATATAATTTACATGTAATTTCGATTTTTTTATTCCACGACCTTCGTCGTCGTTAGGCAGGTATACAGGGACTGTCATTCCGCCACCATCCAGTTTTTCAATGGTTACGGGATCGTTAAAGGTATAGTCGTTAAAACTCAGCCCAAGACCGGTTACCACGCCAAATGTTTTGCGTTCGTTTTTGAAAGCGAACTCGGCAAAGTTCAGATTCCAGGATAAGGATTTGCCCGGATTCAGATCGAGAAAATCACCAAAGTCGTCGTAATCACCATCGTATATCGAATAATCTGTTCCAGTCATTATGTTTACACCAACTTCAAGGCCTGCCCAGTGCGGGTTAAATCGTCCTGACCATTTTGGGCGGTTATTATCTTTTTCAACTCTAACGTAAGTTCCGTTGTGGCCTTCAATAACTTTAAAGGTACGTCGGCCAATACGAACATGAGTAGTGTCGCCCCAGTCGTCGGTAATTACTTCAACGCCGTCGCCAACAGCTACCTGCACTTTGTCGTCGTCTTCAATTACTGTCACAACGTTCTTTTTTAATACTTTAACCTCGGTGGTGTCGTTTTGCGCGAATAGATTTGTGCTTAATACGCAACACAAAATTAAGATCAATAATTGTTTCATTATTTCTACGTTTAAATGTTTCTGATGCTGTGACGGACGTGTGGTTTTAAAAGTTACAGGGAAATAACAAATTTATTCACCCACCTCATTTCTTCCCGGAATAGAAAAGGCCAGCAAACGTGATTCGTAGGTGTAATTTACCACTTTGCCGTTGTTGTTGGTTTTGTATTCGAACCGATCATCAGAAATACTTGCAATCAGGTCGAGACCGGCTTTTGAGATATTTCGCAAATTGAGTTTTTCTTTAACGCGATCAGCCAATAGCATTTCATCATCGTAAGTTTCGGCCGGGTAAATAATGTGCATGGTTGCCAGTGTTGCAGTTGGTTGTTCAACGTTTATCGAGGCGTTTATAGATTGCAGTTCTTCAGGAACAATAAGTGTTTCGCGCATGGCGAGTAACTCATCTGGTGCAGAAGTGACGCTGTTATCTTCAACCATGTCTTCAACGATTGGCTTTTTCGGACTGATTTGTTCAATTGGAATCGGAGCCTCTGTTGGTATATTTTCGGCAACTTCAGTTGTTATATTGTTATCCGTGATTATAACCGGTGTTTGTTCAATCGTTTTTTGAGGAGCCTTTTCCACCTCGGCAATTTGTTGCGATGTGATTTCTTCAATCTTATTGTTACGGTTTAAAAGGTTAAAAATTACCAGGCCAAAAATTAGAACAGCTGCTATACGGCTTGTCCAGAGTAGAATCGTTTTGCCAGGGGCTTTTTTGTACAACTTTTTCCTATTCGCAAAAACAATGCTTTCATCAGCCGTTAATATGGTTTTTTGAAAAGCTGCAGCCTGTTTTTCCTTTTCCGGATTACGGGCCAGATATGTTTCAAAATCCTGTTTTTCGGATTTGCTTAAGTCGCCTTCAAGCAATGCTATGGCAGCGTTGTCAAATGCTTCGTGATTGTCGTATTTGCTCTTATAAAGATCTGTTTTATTGTTGAACCTTACTTTCTCAGGCTCCAGCGAAATGGATTCGTACAGTTCCAGTTCTTGTTTCAGGTCGGGATTCGCTTTCAGAAACGCAATAAAGCTATCGATCATCCCTTCATCGAGGTTGCCCTCGAGGTAATCGATAAAATAAGCTTCGTAATTTGTTCTCTTAATCTCCTTCATGTTCTGCCCCTCTTTCTATGCCACAGCCTCGATGCTACCAATATATTTCTTCAGAAACAACCTTGCCCGGTAAATGTAAACTTTCACCTGCGATTCGCTTAAATTCGTCAGCTCACCAATTTCCTGGTAGTTGTATCCCTCATAATCGCGCAACAAAATTACCATTCGTTGAATCTCCGGTAGTTTGTTAACGGCCTCTTTCAGTATTTCGCTTAAGTCGGAATAGTTGCTTTCGTGTCCTTCTTCCGGCAAGCTCATATCCTCGGCAAATGCCGAACGTTTTTCCTTGCGTATACGGTCGATCATCGTGTGGTAGGCCGTTGTAAAAAGGTACGATTTTACTTTCGTGCCATCCACGTTCTTGCGGTTCTTCCACAATTTCTCGTAGCTGTCCTGCACAATATCCTGCGCGGCATGCACATCTTTTATACTTTTCAGTACAAAGCGGTACAGACGATCTGAGTAATTGTCAACTGCAAGGTTATATTCGGTAATTGTCATTTGTTTTTGAACCTCGTTCGCTAAATACGACGGACAAGTTACGGGATAGTTACAGTAGAAATAAAAAAAGCACCGAATTTTTTTGAATGGAATAAGGTTAATAAGGTTTGGAACGGTGGCTCAAATGGTTTCTACTAAGGTTACGGATGAAGAATAAGGTTGTTTGTTATGAATATACTAACAAGTGTTACGATTTTTGAGTTTGATTGTAATTCATTAAAACCTTACTTTAAAAGAATAAACCTTAGTAGCCCTGGATTCAAAATGGTAAATAAACCTTATTAACCATCTCGATTTATAAACAAAATATTCATGATTCCCGGGTATCACCAACATGAATGAAAGTAAAGTCTTTTACGGCATCTCATAAAAATGGCCGGAATACAAGGCGCACACAACGATTGTGCGTTGAACAGCTTACTGGTTGCGCCTTTAAATTACCGCACATCAACCCCGGGTTTCACCCGAGGTTAGTCACATTTTATCCCCTCGGGATATTGAACTGAATTACAAAGTTTAGACGAGTTTATAGACCTGCAATGTCGCAATTGCAAGTTTTTATGACGCTGGAAGCGTCGAATGTGAATAACCCGGTGCGTAGCGCCGGGATGAAATGACCAAAGGGAAATCGTCCGGTGAAAAAAGCAGATCGAAGCCAGATGGTTCTCCCGGACGAAACTCAAACGGCAATACACATAAAAAGATGGGGACTTTCAGAAAAAAAAACCGTTCTCTAAAAAAAGAACGGTTTCATATATTTCTTGAATAAATTTTTATTCAATTATCTCCACCCAACCATGTGTGTCGGGTTCGTCGCCGTATTGAATTGCGCGAAGTTTGTTGTATAATTTTGTCGACCATTCGCCGGCTTCTTCCTGATTGCCGTATTTAAACCACTTGTCGTTGTCGTTATCGTAAATACCTTTAATTGGCGAAATTACAGCAGCAGTTCCGCAAGCTCCAACTTCATCAAACTCGGCCAGTTCTTCGTACGGAACTTTCCGGCGCTCCACCTTCAATCCCATTTCTTCGGCCAAAACGATAAGGCTTTTGTTAGTGATAGATGGAAGGATTGAAGCCGATTCCGGCGTAATGTAAGTATTGTTTTTTATGCCAAAGAAGTTGGCCGGGCCGCACTCGTCGATGTATTTTTTCTCTTTACTATCGAGATAAAGTACAGCCGAGAAACCGTTTTTCTTGGCTTTTTTACCTTCGTACATGCTGGCAGCGTAGTTTCCGCCAACTTTATATTTTCCTGTTCCTTGCGGAGCAGCACGGTCGAATTCGCGGTAAATTACCAGGTTGGTAGGTTTAAATCCTTCAGGGAAATAAGGACCAACAGGCATTACAAATACCATAAACAGGTACTCT
>NZ_JBFHGM010000040.1:0-26837 GCF_041583095.1 Draconibacterium sp. | reverse complement strand
CCCCATAATAACCCGCAGAAATGGTATTGCTCCAGCAGTTTTTGCGGTAAAACATAATCGAACTGAATGTGCGATTGTCGCGGTAAATCTTTTATTACTGCATAAATGGTAACAAACTCTTTTCCTCTTATCTGAATTTCTTTTCCCAAAGGATCTTCATTCCTAAAATAGCGTTTGGCAAACGATTCCGTAATTACTATTCCTTCTACATGCTCCAGCGCTTTAACCGGGTCTCCGTACAAACTCTGAAAACTAAACATTCGGAATATCTGTGGATCGGCAGTAATTCCGTTTTCTTCGAAATACATATTTTCCTTGTATTTAAAGGCAAATCCGGGAGCATTTCTTAAGCGCGCAGCCAGCTTTACATTTGCAATCTCATTTTCGATTACAGGTGCCAGCGGGTTGGGTGTTCCCGCCATCGACATCTCTTCTTTTTGATTTTTGAAATTAATCTGGTAGATATCGGTATAGTTTGTATTAAACTTGTCATATTCTGTTTCGTTGTAAATCCATGCCAGAATAATAAAAGTACAAGTCAGGCCAATTGTCAGCCCCAAAAGATTGAGCACAGAAAATAACTTGTGCTTCAACAAACTTCGGATTATCATTTTCAGATTTTTCATTCTTAACTTGTTTTGTTATTCGTATCGAAGTGCTTCAACCGGATTTCGTGTTGCTGCCCGCCAGCTTTGCCAGCTCACTGTCAGCAAAGCAATTCCCAATGCCATGAGCCCGGCCAGGGCAAATATCCACCAGCTTAGAGTGGTTTTATAGGCAAAATTTTCGAGCCATTTGTTCATGGCTAGCCAGGCGATGGGTGTTGCTACTAGAAATGCAAGTGCCACCCATTTTATAAAGTCTTTATTTAGAAGAGTTAGTATTTCAGATACTTTTGCTCCGTTTACTTTTCGGATGCCGATTTCTTTTGTGCGCTTTATTATGGTAAAAAAGCTAATTGCGTATAATCCAACACATGCAATTATTACCGAAACCAGCGACAAGAAGAGCAACATCTTTTTTGCTTGTTGGTCTTTTAAATAATATTTGGCAATTATTTCATCGTGAAAAGAATATTGCAAAGGTTTTGTTAGCCCTAATTCTTTTCTTTGATTACGGATAATTTCCAAGGCTTCAGCAATTTGATTGTTGCCGACTTTTACAAATACGTTCCCAAAATTCTCTATTCGGGTAATTACCAATGGTTGTAGTGCATGGTAAAGCGAGCGGTAATTGAAGTCTTTTACAATTCCAATTATATCGTAATAGGTGCCATCGACGTATAGTTTCTTGCCAATTAACGAACCCGCCTTTTGATATTCTTTTGCAGCAGTCTCGTTTAACAAAACAGCTTTAAAGTCAGTTTGGCGTTCCTTTTCAAAGAATCTTCCTTTAAGCAACTTAATATTAAATGTTTTAAAAAATTCATCGTCAACCGGCAAAATAGTTGTGTGGAAATAATTCTCAGCTTCCTGTGTTTCAAAAAAAGCGCCGTTCATACTTGGGTCATCTCCAAAATATACATCGCTGGTTGAAACCGACTGGATTACGGTGTGCTTTTTAATTTCCTCAATAAAAGTGCTCCGGGTTTCCGGAGGCATATCCCACATCGATAAAGTAATTACATTTTCTTTGTCGTAGCCCCGATCTTTGTTAACCATAAAATCTATCTGTTTTTGAACAAAAACCGAACTCAAAATAATGATTGCTGATAATACAAACTGGAGTACAACAAAACCATCTTTTAAAAGATAACTTCGTTTTTTAGCTGTTTCTTTCTTTATCAGTGCGAGGGTTTCTTTTTTTGCAAAAACAGTAATCGGAAGAATATTGGCGACTGAATTAAAAAGCAGAAGACCTGTAAAAATAAGGGTAATCAAAATTATCAACGTATTCTTATCGATACTCAATTCCAGTCCAAGATACTGGTACAACGAAACCTCTCCCACACGATACACTAAAAAAGCTATAGCAAAACCAGTAACCCAAAACAATATCGATTCAATAATAAACTGCGTAGCTATTTGTTTGCTACCAGCACCATTGGTTTTACGAATTCCAATCTCCTTAAATCGTGTTGATAAATTTGCAATGCTTAGGTTGATAAAATTAAAGGAAGAAATAAGCAGAATGAATATGGCCAGAATTATTGCGCCGTAAACATACGTTTTACTTGAGGTTACCGCAGGATCAAACCGATGTTTTCCAAAATGTATATCGGTTAAAGGCTCGGCGTTAAAGAAAATGTAAGTGTTATCGCTGTACTTTAAATCTTCCCAATTTTGTGCGGCTGCTCCGTCTATATCGGCATCGTAATGCGTATAAACAGATTTAGTCAATTTGAAATTCAAATTATCGATATCTGTAATCGGCGTTGAGGTTTTTATGTAAGTAAAATAATTCTGTGAGCCCCAACCATCGTTGTCGGGATTTACATCGTCAATGGATTGAATAATTTTTGTTTGTAAGTGAAAATTTTGTGGCAGATCCTCAAATACGCCTGCAATTACGCAGTCCTCGCCACGCAATTGTACCACTTTATTTAGTGCATTTTCAACCGATCCAAAATGTTGCTTGGCTATACTTTCTGTAATTGCAATGTTATCAGGTGATTCAAAGACGTTTTCTATATTTTTATGAATAGTAAAATCAAAAAAATCAAAAACTTCGGGATCGGCAAAAAACAGCGTTCCCATTTCAATGATTTCGGTGTTGTAAACAATTGTTGCTTCACCTCTCGCAGTAAGCCGTATTGCCTCGGCTATTTCGGGAATATCATTTAAAACTGCTTCGGCCATTTGCGAACTGGTAACCGCAAAATCAGCTTCGTTTCCATTTAACTGTCCCTGCATTAAACAGCGATAAATTCGATTATGGTCGGGTATACATTTATCAAAACTTGTTTCGTAATAAACGTATCCCACCGAAAATAAAATAACTGCGAATGATACACTCAAACCAAATAATTTAGCGAAGGATAAAACGCTATTTTTTCGTGCATTTCTAAAGGCAACTTTAATGTCAGAAAAATTTATCATTTTAACAGTATTTTGTTATTCATATCTCAAAGCCTCAATCCCGATGCACTTCGCTATCGGGGATTTCGTCACTCGTATCTGAGTGCCTCCACCGGATTCCGCGTAGCGGCCCGCCAGCTTTGCCAGCTAACGGTTAACAGGGCAATTCCCAAAGCCAACACTCCTGCCAGGGCAAAAATCCACCAACTTAGCGTGGTTTTGTAAGCAAAGTTTTCGAGCCATTTGTGCATGGCATACCAGGCAATTGGACAGGCTACTACAAATGCTATAGCTACCCATTTAATAAAATCGCGGTTAAGCAGGGTGATAACTTCAATAACTTTTGCACCGTTGATTTTACGCACGCCAATTTCTTTTTTTCGCTGAACGGATGAGTAGGAGATCAATCCAAATAAACCCAGGCAAGCAATAAACACTGCCAGAATGGAAAATACTCTTATCAATAAACTTAACTCAACTTCTGCTTTGTATAAGTCGTCAAAATTTTCATCCAGAAAATGATACTCGAAAGGGACATCAGGTAAAAACTCTTTCCAGGTTCTTTCAATTGTAGCAATTGTATTTTGTATGTCTGATTCAGAAATTTTAATATTTACACACACATTCCATGGCATATTACTAAGCAAAGACGGTTGAATTTCCTGGTGTAACGAGCTTATATAAAAATCTTTAACTACACCTATTATGATAACTTCTTCTTCCAGAAATGTAACTTTTGAGCCAATTGGTTCATCCAATTCCATTTCGGATACAAATGATTCGTTAACCAATACAGAGTTTTTCTGGTCATTTTTATTGCTCCTGAAAAAATTTCGCCCCTCAATAAGTTCGATACCAAATGTTTCAATAAAATCGGCATCGACAGTTGTAGCTTTGTAGTTTCTATACTCGCCGTTTACCTTATGTTTTGAGCCAATATTCAAATGGCCGGCAAAGGTACCATTCGTACGCGCAACATTCTGAATAGTTGGATTTTTCAGTAATGCTTCTCTAAAAGATTGGTACGTTTGATTCAGATTTGCACCTCCGGAGAGATAAACAATGTGCTCTTTGTCAAACCCAAGTTCTTTGGTGTTAATAAAATTAACTTGCTTTGAAATGGTAATGACAGAAATTAAGAGAAAAATAGATACCACAAATTGCAATGTGATTAAAATATGCTTTAACGCATTTCCTTTTTTACCTTTATTGAATTCATTTTTCAAACTTTGCACAGGTGCTACATTTGTAAGAAACCATGCCGGATATATACCTGATACATACCCGATAAAAATGAGGCCACCTGTAAATAATAACAATGCACCGAAAATTTTACCATGCTCAACAATTACATTAAATCCGGTAAAATCGTATAAATATGGATGCACCACATACATTATTAATACGGCAAGGACTGCAGAAATGGAAGTAACTACAATCGATTCGGCAATAAACTCCCGGAAAAGAGAACCTTTACCAGCACCAATTACCTTCCGGATTCCGATTTCTTTAACCCGGGATGTTGAAATAGCAATCGATAAATTAATGTAATTAATAATAGCAATAAGTAATATTATTAAGCCTATCAGAAAAATTAAATAAACTGATGAGCGTTTAGTCCCGCTCATAAAATGTACATCTTCTAAGGGCACAAAAGTTAATTTATAATCTTGTGCCCGTGGACTATCTTTGGAGGCTTTCCACCTTTCAGCAACAAAATCAGTCCAAAATTTTGGCGATTCTGAATTTATTTGAGTTGCAATTTCCGGGTTTTGTAGTTTAACAAAAGTTCCAAACCCCCAGTTACTCCAATCTTCGCCAATGTTTCCATTCCTGATATGATGAAATTCAATGGTTGACATTGAAATCAAACCATTGTATTGAATGGATGAATTATCAGGATTATCAGCAATTACACCCTGAATGGTAAAACTGTAAGTAGCACTTGGGTAGTCACTTAAGTATTCAATTTGTTTTCCGGTTGGATTTACGTTTCCAAATATTTTTTTCGATAAACTTTCCGACAGTATTATTGAATTAGGTGTGGATAAAGCCTGCTTTGTTTCCCCATATAATAATTCAAAATCGAAAAAATTGAAAAAGCTGCTATCCGTAAATAGTAAATCGGAAGTTCGAAATGTTACATTTTCATTTTTCAAATAACCCTTGCTACCTCCTCCAAACCATTCATCCAACCGCACTACATCTTCTATACCTGAAATATTATCCTTTAAAAACTGAGCTGTTGCCGGAGGAAGCGATTTATTATCGCCTAAATGAATTTTATAAATATTCTTGTTTTGGCTATGGAAACCATCAAAACTGAACTGATGATTTACATAACGGACAATTAGCATAAATACTGCAATACCCACCGCAAAGCCTAAAATATTTATCGATGAATGTAATTTATTCCTGAAAATATTTCTAAACGCTAATCTGAAATTTAATTTTTTCATGGGTTAATTGTTTCTAATGGGTAAATCGTAAACTTTCCTTTTCTTCCCTTTACTTTCAAATCATTTTATATAGCTGCTATTCATACCGAAGTGCTTCGACAGGATTCCTCGTAGCCGCCCGCCAGCTTTGCCAACCCACTGCCATAAAGGCTATAAACAATGCAAAAGCAGCACTTATCAGAAAATATACAGGACTGATGGAAACCCGGTTCACAAAATGTTGCAACCACTGAGTCATGGTAAAATAGCTGCCAATAAAAGCTATGGCAATAGCAATTAGCACCAGGATAAAGGTCTCTTTCAACAACTCGCTTACCACCTGCGTTTCGGTACTGCCAATTACTTTCCGTATTCCAATCTCTTTTCTTCGTCGGTTTACATTTAGCACCGAAAGTGCCATTAATCCAATAAAACTAATGATGATTGCCAATCCGGCACCGGTAGTAACCAGTTTTATCATTCGCTCTTCGTTGGTGTACTTATTGGCGTAAACATCAGTCAGCTGAAACTTGCTAATGATCAATTCCGGCGAATAACTTTTAATCACCTCATCAATTTGGGCCAACTGCGCCGGTGTGGTTCCTGCTTTTGTTCGCACATAAAGGTTGTTTACGTTGGTGCGGTAGTTGGTAAGAACAAGTGGTGCAATTGGTGCCCCCGGATGATCGATGTAATAAAAATCCTTTGCAATGGCGATTACCGTTAAAGGTTCGTCAAACATATCGAGCAAGCTGCCTACTTTCACATCGGGACCAAGCATTTTTGCTGCAGCTTCATTAAGAATTACTGCTCTTTTGTCTGCTTCCGAGTTATTAAAATAACGGCCGTCGACCAGTTCCAGCTGCATAGTTTTTGCAAACCCGGGTTGTACCCGGTATTCATTAATACTTTTCATATTTTCGGGATCGCCGTATTTCTTTATTCCCTGTCCGCTTGAGCCTTGCCCCATGCCATGATCGGAAGACGCCACATCCTCAACAAATGCCAGTTGCGACAATTCATCAGCAATAGACGACGCGCTTCTTCGCACTTCGTTATTCAGGTTTGTAATTCCGATTACATTCTCAGGATTAAATCCAAGCGGCACTTCTTTTAAGTAATTCACCTGGGCAAAAACAATAACGAGCGCACTGATGAGAAAAACCGATATGGAAAACTGCGAAATAACTGCAATGCGCGACAAGGTGCTTTTACGTTTTACTTTTGAGGACTTTCCTTTTAACGCATTTACGAGATTTAACTTCGACAAATAATAGCTTGGATAGGCACCCGAAACCAGTATTAAAATTGTAAGAATTCCCATAACCAGCAAAATGCCGGAGAAGGAAAACATGTCCGAAAGTTCGATCTGGCTTTTCATTAATTGTGCAAACGCGGGCTGAACAAGCGCTGTTAGTCCCAAAGCCAGCACAAACGACAAAAGGCTGATCACAGATGTTTCGGTAAAAAATAAACGACTCAGCGTGTTTTGTGTCGCTCCCAACGATTTGCGCGAAGCAATTTCAGAAATGCGTTTTTCGCCATGCAAAACATACAAGTTAATGTAATTCACCATGGCAATAAGCAGCACCAAAAAGGCAATGCCTGCAATAATAAACACGTGCGTTAAATTGGCTTTTGGCGAAAGATCGAAGTCAACAGCCGAATGCAAATGCAGATCAGCCAGCAGCTCAGTTCCCGATTCGACAGTTAGGTTGAATGGCTCACCCCAGGGTTTCATAAGCTCGTTGTTTGCAGCGGCTATTTTTTCACCTACCGAACCTAAATCCGCATTTTCATCAATTCTGAAATAGGTGTATAGTTCCAGCCCACCCCAGTTTTCGGGATGAACCGTCTGCATCGAAAGCAGCAAATCGAAATTAAAGTGCGTATTATTGGGTAAATCATTTATTACACCCGTTACAGTAACCGGATCTTCCGAAACATTCAAAACCTTGCCAACACAATCCTCAGTATTGAATACTTTTAGTGCAGTTGACCGGGTAATAACCACGTTTTTTTCACCCACCAAAGCATCATCGGCGTTTCCCTGAATCAACTCCAGTCCGAAAACATCAAAGAAATCCTTGTCGGCAAACAACATATGCACATTTGGGAATTTTTGCTTCTCAAATTCTGCTGTAGTATTCCAGCCGTTATAAATCTGAGTGGCCGATCTTATTTCGGGAACCCGCGATGGAATTTCGGTGTACGCTTTGCGCAAACAAATGGCATAATTGGTGGTATTCCCATTTTCGGTAACTCCGTTGTAAAGTCGTAAAACATTGTTTTTTGTTTGAAAATGCTGGTCATAACTTAACTCGTGTTTCAGGTATACCGACAACAGCAATACTGCACTTAATCCGATGGCTAATCCGGGCAGGTTTACAAAAACCAACAAGGGATTTCGCCTAAACATTCTGAATATAAATCGTAAATTTTTCATGGCTTCCGATTTTATGTTGGTTCGCGCAGAAAGCAAGGCGTTAACCTCTCTCTCTGCTCGTTGCGCTTCGCGCTCTGCTCTTTTACAGCAGAATCTCTCCCATTTCTTTTTTCACCTCTTCGGTAATAATCATACCGTCGAACAGGTTTACAACGCGGTGGGCAAATTCCGAGTCATGCAACGAGTGGGTAACCATCACAATGGTGGTTCCTTCGCGATTGAGTTCGGTAAGCAGGTTCATTACTTCCAATCCGTTTTTCGAGTCGAGGTTACCCGTTGGCTCATCGGCAAGAATCAGTTTTGGGTTGGCAACTACCGCACGGGCGATGGCCACACGCTGCTGCTGACCTCCTGAAAGTTGTTGCGGGAAGTGTTTTGCACGGTGAGCAATTTTCATTCGCTCCAGTACTTTCTCTACCATTTCTTTGCGCTCACGGGCTTTTAGTTTTAAATAGATGAGTGGAAGCTCCACATTTTCGTAAACATTCAGCTCATCGATCAGGTTAAAACTCTGAAATACAAAACCTATGTTTCCTTTACGCAGCATGGTGCGGTTGCGTTCTTTTAGCTGCCCAACCTCTGCTCCATCGAAATAATATTCGCCGTTGGTAGGATTATCCAGTAAGCCGATAATATTCATTAAGGTTGATTTTCCACAACCCGAAGGTCCCATAATGGCTACAAATTCGCCCTTTTTTATATGAAGGCTTACTTCATTCAATGCACTGGTTTCCACCTCTTCGGTGCGAAATACTTTTGTCAGATTTTCTGTTTTTATCATGATATTTTTGTTTTGTTATTACTTACTATTCTTATTCTTTGCCCTTTTGTCAGTCGACATTTTCCCTTAAAAAGGGAAAAGCTTTCTGAACTTATTTTCTGCTAAACTGATTAGAACGTTCTCCCCTCGCGAGGGGAGATGCCAACAGGCAGAGGGGTAAAGTTCTGCACCCTCTGCGCTTATTTAAACACAATTTTGTCGTTATCGCCAAACAAATCATAGCTTGAAGTAATCACTTTCTCGCCCGGTGTTAAACCTTCCAAAACCTCGTAAAACTGTGGGTTTTGTTTCCCGATGCGGATGCTGCGTTTTTCGGCTTCCGTTTCGTTATCATTCAGCACATAAACCCACTGGCCGCCGGTACTTTGAAAGAAACCACCTTTTGGAATCAAAACCGCTTTTTCGGGTTGTCCCAGCTGCAATTTTGTGTGGTATGTTTGTCCGGTACGAATGTTATCCGGCTTTGGCCCTTCAAAGATCATATCAATTTCAAACTGACCTTCGCGCACTTCAGGATACACCTTTTTAACGGTAAGGTTGTAATTTTCGCCACCACGATCGAACGACGAATTTAATCCGCGACGAACGCGATCGATGTAATGCTCGTCGATAAGCGCATTGATTTTAAAGTCAGTTAAAATATTTATCATTCCAATTCGCTGTCCGCGGGCAATTGACTCCCCGATCTCAGCATTTAATAATCCCAGCTGACCGTCGGCAGGTGCTTTTACATTCAGGTTATCTAAACGCAGGCGGGCCATTGCCAGGTTATCGCGCATATTTTCCAAACTCTCGTCCATGTTTTTCTTTTGGTTGGAACGAAAAATCGAATCCTGTTCAAACTTCAGGTAAGTCAGTTCCTTTTCCTTTAGCGCCAGGTCGTAATCTTCTTTGGCTTGCAGGTATTCCTCGCGGGCAATCAGGTCATCTTCATACAATGCCTTATATTGTTTATACTTTCGTTCAGCCTGTGTTACCTGCAAATCAATCTGTAGCTTGGCTCGCTGGTTACCAATCTGTTGTTGTTCAATGGCAATTTGCGTGTTCCTGAGCTCGTTGGAATGATATGCCATATTCGATTCACTGTTCATAATAGTGGTATTCAGGTCGTTGTTTTTCAAGCGAAGAATAACATCACCTTTTTTTACCATCTCGCCTTCTTCGATGAAAATCTCTTCCACTTTTCCACCTTCTTCCACATCAAGGAAAATGGTTGTTATCGGTTCCACCTGGCCAATAACGGTGATGTAATCGTTAAACTCGCCGTCGGTAACGGAGCTTATGGTCAGCTTATCTTTCTCGGCCCGAAACACTGAACCACTGCTTCCCATTACCACTTTATACATCAGAAAGGCAAACGCCAATCCGCCAACAATCCAAATAATGTGCTTGGCTTTTAAGCCTTTCTTCTTTTCAATTTGTTTATCCATTCCCATAATATACCTGCTTTGAGCATGGAGCAGAGGGCAAAGTGCCTTGCATCCTATGATATGTTTTATTTTATTTCAATTAATTTGTCACTGGTCAATAGTCATTGGTTTTCTTCCTAATGACCAATGTCTAATGACTTTTCCCTTTTTGCTTACTGAAAACTGCCTACTGCTACTGTAAACTTTCTTCCATCTCCCAAAAGCGCTGTCCGCGGTAAAACTGCAGTATTTTCATTTTTATCTCCCACTGCGTACGCGAACGCAAAACCTGACTTTGTGTATTCGCCAGGCGGTTTTTAGCAATGTAGTAATCATTAATGTCTATCAGTCCCTGGTCGAATTTCTTCTCGGCAGCCTGGAAAGCCAGCTCGTCAACCTCGGTGCGTTTTACATACTGACTGTGCTCTTTGTACAACGATTCCAGTTCCGTAAGGTCATTCACCATGTCGAAAAACATTTTTTGACGTTCATCGTCCAGGTTATTTTGAGCACGTTCCAGTTCCAGTTTTGCCTTTTTCACCTCCGAGCGATTGCCCCACCGGCTAAAAACCGGGATACTTAATGAGGCTCCCAGGTACTGGTTTTTGTTGTTTTTCCATTGATCGCCAAAAGCCACTGTGTTTCCATCGGCGTCGGTATTGGTTTCGTAAAAACCTGTACCTATCGATCCTCTTGCATAAATTGACGGGTAAAGTGCCGAGCGACTTAAAGCAAGACCTTTTTCCGTAGCTTTTACATTAGCTTCAATGGACTGGTAATACGGCGACCAATCGGTGTACTGTTCAAAAAGCTGTTGTGGCTGAGTTACTTGTTCGTTAATTACCACCGACGAGTCATCCACCAACTCCATTTCCTCAGCCGAAATAAAGTTCATCAACTGCTTTAGTTTTAATGTTGCGGTTTCCAGCGTGTTTTCAATCTGAATTTTGTTAAGTTCTTCGCGCTCCAGATTGGCACGCATGTCTAATAAGTCGGTTTTGGCATTTAAACCAACTTCCACTTTCTTTTCTGTTGTTTTCAAACTTAGCTTTGAGGCTTCTACCTGCTCGTTGGCAATTCCGAGCATTCCTTTATAATAAACCACATCAAAAAAGGCCACCATCACGTTAAACGCCAAATCGTCGGTTGCCTTTAGCCGGTTGTATTCCGAGGCCTGTTTCCTGAATTGCTGGTATTTTATCTGGTTCTGAATTCGAAATCCATCGAAAACAACAATGGACGACGACAAATCGAAGCTGCTGGAAAAAAACTCGGTATTGATATAGTCATTGGTATTCGGGTCGGCCGAACGACCAAAACTTAAGCCAGCACCGCTTGAAGCTTCTATACCGGGCAACATATTTCGTTTGGCCTGGCGCGCCTGTTCCAGCGATAATCTTTCAAGAATCTCGTAATCCTTTAAATTAATGTTGTTTTCAATGGCATATGAAATACATTGGCTCAGGCTCCATTTTTGCTGAGCCTGAGCCGTATTTCCAATTATCAAATACAAAACTATAATGAGAATTATTCGTTTTTTTATCATCGTATAAAAATTGTTTCTCCTTCCCGTGCCATTATAATGCCATAAACCCAAACCGCTGATACCGTGATGATTAAAATCCAGTGATTTTGAAAATCGTTAAAATTATTTACAGAATATTGTAAATTTATTTTACAGTTGATTGGAAATGGTTTGGGCATGGCCTAATTTTGGATAGGAGAACAACGCCACAAAGTGGCAGCTTAATTCAGCCCAATGCAACGCATTGGGGAAAAAACGAAAGCAAGAACAGCGCCCTGAAAGGGCAAATTAAAAGTACCATGCCAAAAGGAAATATTTTAATAGTCGACGACAACAAAAGCATCATCAGCACCCTGGAAATTTTGCTGGGGCAGGAATTTGATGCCGTTAAAGGAATTACCAACCCGAATCTAATTCCCAATGAATTGCGGACCGGCAACTACAATGTTGTTATTCTCGACATGAATTTTCAGGCCGGAATAAACACCGGAAACGAAGGTTTGTACTGGCTTGAACAGATAAAAAAAAGCTATCCCGATATCTCGGTGGTTCTGATTACCGCTTACAGCGAAGTGGAACTGGCGGTAAAAGCACTGAAACAGGGAGCTACCGATTTTGTGCCCAAACCATGGGACAACAGCAAACTACTGGCTACGGTAAAAGCGGCCGTTCAGCTTAATTTCTCGAAAACAGAAGTTGGAAAACTCAGGCAAAAAGAAGCCGGATTAAAGCAGGAGCTGAACCGCGATCAGAAATTTATTATTGGCTCGTCGCCACAACTTACGCAGGTGATAAACATGGTGCGCAAAGTGGCAAAAACCAATGCCAACATTCTGATTACCGGCGAAAACGGAACCGGAAAAGAACTGATTGCACGCGAAATACACCGTCTCTCGCAGCGCCGAAACGAAGTGATGGTTAGTGTTGATATGGGTGCCATTAGCGAAACACTTTTTGAAAGCGAACTTTTTGGCCATGTAAAAGGTGCTTTTACTGATGCCCGCGAAAACCGCTCCGGCAAATTCGAAACGGCTCACAAGGGAACGCTGTTTCTCGACGAAATCGGGAACCTTTCCTTTCATCTGCAGGCCAAATTACTTGCAGCTATTCAGAACCGTGAGTTTATGCGGCTGGGATCCGATAAACCCATCCCGGTTGATATACGGCTGGTTTGTGCCACCAATAAAAAACTGGAGAATATGGTTGTTGAAGGTTTGTTTCGCGAAGATTTGTTGTATCGTATTAACACCATTCAAATAGAAGTTCCTCCGCTGCGCGAAAGAGGCGATGACATTATAGTTCTGGCCGATTTTTTCCTGAAGAAATTTGCTTCGAAATACGAAAAACACGGATTAAAAATTAATCAACCCGCCCAGGAAAAGCTGCTGAAATATAATTGGCCCGGTAACATTCGCGAACTGCAACACACCATTGAAAAAGCAGTAATATTGAGTGATTCCCTGGTGTTAAAACCCGAAGACTTTTTCTTTAAACAAGTATTTTCATCGAAATTTGAAGATGAACTGCTAACCATTGAAGAAATGGAAAAACGTATGATTGTTTCGGCCATCGATAAAAATGCAGGCAACATGAGTCTCGCTGCCGAAAAGTTGGGAATTACACGCCAAACATTGTACAATAAAATCAAAAAATACGGGCTATGATAAGTAAAAATCTATATGTAAAAATCCTTATCAGAGTTCTTCTATTAATGGCAAGTGCGCTGTTTTTGGGCTGGTTGATTTTCGCCCGGCAAGCCTATATTTTTGCCATCATCCCGTCGCTATTTATTTTAGGGCTTACCATTAACCTCATATATTTTTTGAACCGTATCAACCGCCGGATATTTTACTTTTTCGATGCTATCAGAAACGAAGATTCAACACTTCGGTTCCCCAACAACATCAGTAATAAAACAATTAACGATCTTAACCAAAGCCTGCAAAAGGTTAACACACAAATACAACAAATTTACCTCGATAACCAGAAGCAGGAACAGTATTTCCAGGCCCTGCTGGAACATGCTGCCACAGGAATGTTTACCTTTAATGAAAAAGGATTTATTCTGCATTCGAATAAGCTGGCCAAACAACTTTTCGAGGTGGATGTGCTGACGCATATCAACCAATTGGAGCGCATTGATCCCAAGCTTTTTCAAACCATAAAAGAGATTCAACCAACGGAGCAACGACTAATTACACTGCATTTAAAAAGCGGAATTTTTCAGTTGCTCGTCAAGTCGAATTCTTTTATTTCTGACAAAGATGAATTAATGCTGATTTCGGTGCACGACATTAAAAATCAGCTGGATGAAAAAGAGCTGGAATCGTGGCGCAAACTGATACGTGTAATGATGCACGAGATCATGAATTCGATCACTCCGGTAACCTCTTTATCTGAAAGTCTGGCCGGATATTTTTATAAAGATGGAGCCATGGTTTTGCCTGAAGACATTAACACAAAAACGATTGAGAACACCATTCGCGGACTGGAAGTGATTCGCGAACAAGGCAAAGGACTGATCAATTTTGTTGATTCGTACCGGAAAATCACACGGCTTCCGGCGCCGGAAAAGAAAGTCTTCCGGGTGAGTAACCTCATCGATCATATCCGGATTTTATCATCTTCGTTCGAAAATGCCGGGCATGTTGAGTTATCATGTGATGTTGTGCCTCCCGAACTGGAGTTACATGCCGATGAAAAGCAGATTTCGCAAGTGTTGATCAACCTCGTTAAAAATGCCTATCAGTCAAACGATGGCAATAAGGATGCAAAAATCAAGATCAAAGCAACGGTTAATGAAGCAGGACACCCTACTATTTCGGTTACCGATAATGGTCCCGGAATTTCGGATGAGCTGATGGACAAGATTTTTGTTCCGTTTTTTACCACCAAAGAAAATGGTTCGGGAATCGGACTCAGCATTTCCCGGCAGATCATGCAATTGCATGGAGGCAGCCTGAAAATGAGCTCGGTTCCCGGAAAATACACATCGGCGGTTTTGGTATTTTAGTCCGAAATACCGACTATTTCCTGCTGATTAAACGATCAACCGAAATTTTACCGCTACCCGTTAGCAGCAATACAACATAGCCTACCAGGTAAAGCAAAGCCATTTCTTTGCGGCCAAACGGATCGGCACCATGAACCATAAAAGCAGCTACGGCCATGGTAACAATTAATGGTACCACCGCCAAACGGGTTCCGAAACCAAGCATAACTAAAATGGAACAGAAAAACTCGGCAAAAACGGCCAGTACCAATGAAACTTCAGGTCCCAAGCCAAGTGGATCGCCAAATTGCATTTCGCCGGCAAAAAGGCGCTGTAATTTTGGATAACCGTGAGTAAGCATAAAACCTCCTGTTGCCAAACGCAGTAGCAACAGCGATAAGTGAACACTTGTATTGTTTAATTTTGTTTGAAATAATTTCTTCATTTTTAATTCTTTTTACACCAAAACAACCACACCTTAAAATTGTTGGCAAAGGTTAAAAAGCGACTAATATTCATTTACAAAGTTTATCCGATTCAAATATCAAAATGATATAAACCACGCCTATTTTGCAGCAACCTGTAAAGAAAAACAACAAACCAGTGGTGCAAATTTTTAAACCGCTGCAGCTTTTTTGTAAACCAGACCTGCTTTAATCCGAACAACACCTGCTTTTACTCAAACCACACCGATATTGGCATTCGGTGTAGCTCTGATCATTCCTGATAATCGGTAAATGTAATCCTGAAATAAAAAGCCTGATAACCAAAAGACTACCGGGCTTTTCAACTGAATATAAATCAACTTAATCCAATCCTATTTCAAAAGCCAATTATCCATTTTATGGATTAATCCGTATGACCGAAAAAGAATAGGCTGGCAGCATATAATCAAATTTTTCCGACACGCTAATTTTGCTTTCAACCGGTTTTGCGGTTTTTGAATCCGGGTTTCCTTTTAATACCGATAATACAGCTTCTGAATCGACAATATCAACCCCGGACAGATCGACTGAAGCATCAACTTCAGCAGGAAGCAAATTCACCAGTTTTACGATGAGATCGTTGGTTTTGCTATCCTCCACAACCGAAATGGCAACACGTTTTTTCACCGCTTCACTGTTATCCGAAAGTTTAATTTCGGACGGAATGTATGAATCACCGGCATTGTTCCCGTAAAGTTTCTGCACGTAATAGCCCACGGTTGGATGCACTTGTTCGTTGTTGAAATAGATCAGGTCAGGATTCCACTGCGTAAAGCCTTCCTTGGCCAGCAGCGGTGCGTATGAGGTCATGGTAACCACATCGGCATTGCGTTCAACAGCGGTTAAATAAAGCGCTTCAGAGAGTGCCGTTTCAACATTGTTTGGACGGCCCGGTAAATGCGCCGCATATTCTCCAAGGTAAACTTTCGATTTGTTACGGTCGTAACGATCGTAATAATCCTGGTTGTGAATAAACCAACCCGGCGGCTGATAGTAGTGTTCGTCAACCATCGGAACCTCAAGTTTTGTAGCCAGCTCCCAGCCCTCTTCATAATCGGTGCCAGTGTAAAACGGACCAACTGTACCGATTACCGTAATCTCAGGATATTTTTCGCGTACGGCATTATAAATCATCGTAAAACGCTCTTCAAAAACATCAGTAATGAGGTCTTCGTTTCCAATTCCGATGTATTTCAGATTGAAAGGCTCGGGGTGTCCGGCTTCGGCCCGTACTTTTCCCCATTCAGTAGTTTTATCGCCGTTTGCCCATTCAATCAGATCGAGCACTTCCTGCACATAAGCATCCATTTCGCATAGCGGAATTCCGCCTTGCTGGCCATGGCCTCCGCACGACGAGTTCTGACAAGGTACACCAGCTGCTAAAACCGGCACCGGCTCTGCATCAATATCCTCGCAAAACTGAAAATACTCGTAATATCCCAATCCGGCCGTTTGATGGTAATTCCAGATGTTTCGTTGCGGAACACGCGCCTCAAGCGGCCCCACTGTGTTGTTCCAATGGTAAATATTTTCCAGTCCGTCGCCATGCGCCACGCAGCCTCCGGGGAAACGTACAAAGCGGGGTTTCATATCGGCAATTACTTGTGCCAAATCGGCACGCAAACCATTTCTGTGCTTCTTAAAAGTGTTCTCAGGGAATAAAGAAATCATGTCCAAAGCAACTTTCCCGGCTTGCTGTGGAATAACCTGCAATTTCGCTTTTGCGGTGGTCTTTGTTGCTGTCAATTGCGCTTCCAGCTTTTTCCAATCGCCGGAGAATGCTTTTGTTTTTACTTCCGTCAGCACATCACCGTTCTCATCAACCAATGCTACACGCAAATTATTTTTTGTACCATCCAGCATTTTGGCAAAAACGGAGAAGTTGTATTTTTCGCCTTGTTTAAGTGAAATACCGTTAAAGCCATCGTTTACCAAAGCAACTTCGGGCTTTTCAATATTGAGTACTGCAAAATGTTTGTTATTCTCATGAATTGGTGCAATAGAATCGATCGTAAAATTTGCTCCGTCACCTGATAAACTCCAGGCTTTTTTAGCTGTCCAGGTCGGGTCGCTTCCTTTGCGGTCGGAGAGCTGATATTCAAATCCACGGTTTTGAATCAACTCGGCATACAAACCGCCGTCGGCAGCATAATTAATATCTTCGAAAAAGATCCCGATCAACATATCGCTGATGTTTTTGCTTTTTTCAGGAAGAACCGAGATTTCGGCATTCACTGTTTTCAAATTCTTAAATCGTTCCACATCCAACGATGTGTTATCGGCCCGTTGCTGCTCATGAAAACGGCTCCATTCATTCCATTTTATCAGCGCATCAATTTCTTTCCATGATAATTTATTGATCACCCCGATTTGCTCTTCACCATCAATGCGAACGGTTTCGCGTAAATTCAGCCGGTCCGCATTTGTAGCTTCTTCTGTGGCCGAATAGGTTTTGAAATCGGTTGTTGTGGTTTTACAGATCGTTTCAACACCATTATTTTCATTGATCCAGGTAATTGTGTACACCTTGTTTGGCTCATCAAATCCAACTTCAATGTTGGCTACATTTCCTTCTTCAACGGCCTCGGGATACGACTGCCGTTTCCAGTTATACAAATCAGTTGAAGCAGCGTGTGCAAACTGTTGTACGTTTACGTTCAGCGTCCACAGGCAGTGCCACAAACCATCGCTATCCTGAAACAAAAAAGGATCGAACATTTTCTTTTGCGATCCCCAACTGCCAAAATCGCTTGCCAGAAATCGGAATTCAGGACCGATGGCATGCCAGTTTTCACGGTCAACACTCCAGGCAAAATTCAAGCCGGCAGTATTACGGTTATTTCCGCTTGTATACGAAAATACATAGGCCGAATCGGGCTCATTGGCTTTTAAAGTTATTGATGTAAACAAGAGAAGTACAAAAGTTAGAATATACGGTTTCATAGGTTTTAATAAATATTGGTTTAAAATAACTGTAAACAAAAGAAAACCATCAATTTATGACAGCTCTCTTTTGCGATATTTTTACAATTCAGGAATTTCGTCTTTACTCAGTAAGCGTACTTCGATAAGCCGCATACTGGACTGATCCGAAGCCTGCACTTTAAATATCAGCTCTTGTTTTGTAAGTTCGCTATCAGGTAACGGGATCACTTTATCCAGAATCGTATCTTCGTCTCCTCCATTCAGTTCTATAGTACCTGCAGATTTGTTATTCACAAGAATTTCTGCCGAACGCGGATATTGCGAGTCAAAATATTTCAGGTATAAAAAGCGACCTGTTTTATCCGGATTTTTCAGATTGTAGCTAAAAAACCGGCGTGTTTCACGGTAGTGATAATCATTTGCATATCCGGTTCTTGATCCTTCAAATTTCACAAAGTGATCCGATTCGGGCTGCTGCTCTCCACATCCCACCTTGTCGACTGTAATTTCTTCGAGGGCAATTCGGGCTTGCTCTTCTTGCTCAACTTCGCGAATCATATCGCTCAGTTCTTCTTTGCTTGCCTGCGACCAGTAGATGTTGTAGCGCGACTCGTGTATCCGGTAAAACGGCAACATTTCCAGGCCATTTTCATATTTTTCAGGATATAAACCGCTTAGTTTGAACGCCAGTTTATCACTGTCTTCTTTTTCCAGCATCGACGGTAAATTATCAGCCGAAGCCACAATTACGGCTCGGTCTTTTAGCGGAATCATCTTGCCATGTGCAACGTGTCCCATGCGACTTGCATCGGCGTATAAACCTTTCAAATCTTCGGTGCCTGTTTTAGCTGCCAGCACAATCGGTCCGTATTTGAAAGCATAATTATTACTGCCGTCTTCCAACTGTTCTACTGCAATTTTCATGGGTAAAACCAGCTCCACTTTATCGCCTTTTTCCCATTCCCGCTTAACCACCGCATAACCATTTTCCGACACCTGAAATTTTGCTTCTTTACCGTTCACCAGTACGTTCAGAGCTCCATCTTCAACCCACGATGGGTAACGCAGGTGCAATTCGAATTCGGTTTTTTCTTTTGGATTGATGGTCAGATAAACTTTATCCTCATCCGGGAATTGGGTTTCCAGAACCACTTCTGTGCTTTTGTCTTCCCAATTGAGCACCGATGGGATGAATAAGTTTACATACAACGACTGATCGGTATGTGCATAAATCATCTCGCCGTATTTCCCCGGATTTTCGATACCGGAACCCACACAACACCAAAAGCTGGTTTCGGGTTGCGAATACACTCGGTAGTGATTGGGGCGCATAGGCGTAAAATAGACCAGCCCGCCGTTGTCGGGATTAATCGAAGCTAAAATATGATTGTAAAGTGTTTTTTCGTAGTAGTCGATAAACTTGCTGTTGTTGCCAAAAGTAGGGTACAACATTTTGGTCAGCTTCAGCATGTTATATGAATTGCAGGTTTCCGGACCTTCAACCGATGAAATCATTTCGGAGAAATCATCTTTTGGATGAAAGTGTTCTCGAACGCTGTTTCCGCCAATGGCTATGCTGCGCCCGTTTACCACTGTATTCCAAAAGAATAGTGATGCATCCGACCAGACAGAATCGCCACCCAACTCGGCAATTCGCTGATAACCGATCACTTTTGGTATTTGTGTATTGGCATGTTTTCCATTTAGATCATCATGATGTTCGATTAAAGGATCGAGAATTTCATGATGTGAGAATTTTTTAGCCAGCTCGAGGTATTTCTCGTCGCCGGTAATTTCAGCTACATCGGCAAATGTCTCGTTTAATCCGCCGTGTTCGCTTTCGAGCATGGTTTGTATCTGCTCATCGTTTAAGTCGGATACCAAATCCAGCATCCAGTCGGTCATGTCGATCAGCATGGTTTTGGCTGTTTCGTTTCCAGCATAAATCCACGCATCGCGCAACCCGGCGTAAGTTTTATGAATGTTATACAGCGGCACCCATCTGCCATTCAGGCTAAAACCTCCGGCACGAATTTCGCCACTTTTTATCTCATCCCATGCCGTTTGTCCTCCGGGAACTCCTCCAACATAACCGTTTCCGTTGGCATCCTGGCAGCGTTTCAATTCGGAAATCATGTAGTCCAGTCGATTCTTCATTTCAGCATCTCCGGTTGATGCGTACATCAGAGAAAGCGCAGTAAGGTAGTGTCCGCCAATGTGCCCGTCAAGACCTGTGTTCTCCCAGTTCGGATAACTTTCGGCTTTTGGTTCCAAACCGGCTTCCCGCAAAAACGGAGCTAATAAACGATCGGGATCAAGAGCCATCAGGTAGGCAATGTCTTGCTCCTGCGCGTTTTTAAATTCGCTGTCGAGCAATTTTACATCGCTGAGATTAAAATACTTAGCCGGTGAATTATCTGCTTCTTTAACACATGAATTGAGTACAAAAAATACGATTATGAATAATGTTATATACTTCATTGTAATAAAAAATTACTGTTTTAATTTTAACAAGATACTTTCGTGTGCCGAAAGATTTTCATCAATGGATCCGGAAAATTTACCAAGTTCTTCACCCGACCACATATTGAATGCAGAGCATTCGCCATCAATACCCAGTTTCGAAAGTTCAACACCTACAATCAACGGTTCTTCGCCATCAGAAATATTGAACAGCGCCAGGTATATTTCTCCGGTATTTGGATTTTTTGATGTTATGGCTACCATACTTTCGTCCTGAAAAAGTTGTTTTACACCTGTGCTTTCGCGGTGCATTTTCAGCACGTCTTCGTTGGTTAACAACGACAAGGTGAAATCGTCGTTACTTGGCAGATCGCCGCCAAACATCAATGGCGATTTAAAAATTGTAAATAAAGTCATTAACGAATATTGCTCATCAGGAGTAAGTCGTGTCATACGATCTTCGCCACGTTCTCCGCGAATTGAAATACGTCCCAGCGGAATCATATCACAATCGGGCCAGGTACCGGGAGCAATGTTCGGATACCATTGTTCACAAACTTTTATCAGGTTATCGAAATGATGCCAGGTGTCCCAAACATCATCAACCATACGCCACATGTTGGCATGTTCTTTTACATGTTCGGCAGCTGTAATGGGGGTTGCACCTGGCGATGTACTTAAAACGATCGGGCGGCCACAGTTGTCGATGGCGTTTCGGATCAGTTCAATTTCTTCCTGATGGTAAGGGCGCGACAAGTCGTCGATCTTGATAAAATCAACTCCCCATCCGGCATACATATTCATAATCGAGTTGTAATACTCCTGTGCTCCGGGTTTATCGGCAACAATGGTGTAATTATCCCGTAACCAGGGACACTGCAATTCAGTTGAATAAATCTGATCTGCAGTAATTCCATCGGTTCCCAGAATCGGTAATTTGTTTTCAACCGCCACTTTCGGGATACCGCGCATAATGTGGATACCAAATTTTAATCCTTTGCCGTGCACATATTCGGCCAACTCCTTAAAGCCTTTGCCATCGGCAGCCGACGGGAAACGGTTTACGGCAGGTTGGTAACGGCCGTATTCATCGATTACATAGCGCGGATCGGTTTGGTTGTAACCTCCGGCTTTGTCGTTCTCAACAAACCAACGAATATCAACCACAATATACTCCCAGCCGTAATCTTTCATATTTTCGGCCATGTAGTCGGCATTGGCTTTTACCTCGTGTTCCTCAACGGTTGGTCCGTAACAGTCCCAGCTGTTCCAGCCCATTGGTGGCGTTTCGGCCCAAGTTTTAAACTCGCCTTTGGCAAACGGCTCCGCTTGTTTCTGGTCGTTACATGCAAACAATGCAAAAATTATTGCGACGGATAGTAGCTTTAATATCTTCATATTTTGATTAGTTTTATTGACGACTCAAACATTTCGTACCTCTAACAAAAGTAAAACAAACTCCAATTTTTGGAGAGGACATTTTTTAGTAATATGCAGACAAATCGGTAAATAACTTGCACATATTCGTTCTCGTGTAAATTTCAGTGAAAATTACAGAAGTACTTTATAAATACAGGTATTATTCTTATAAATTGAGGTATTATTATTCCCGCGATGGATTGATGATACCACTTCTGCTTTTACCTTTTTATCCGCAACATATGAAAACATGAGTTCGGCAAATCCTTCGGAGCAGTAACATAAAATTGATGACTCCACTCCTTTTTTCCAAGAATAAAATGATCATATTTCTGCGAAAGGCTATCTTAATCCAGCCAAAGTTCATCGGATATAAGAGTAACACTATCTTATGATTTTATACTTTAATCTTATACCAGAGGAAAACCATCTTATAGAAATACGTGTCGGGCAATTATCAGATCGTTGTTATCTGCAAGAAGAGTAGAACTTTATTTTGTACTTAATACAATATGGATTAATTTCGTACATCATGCTTAATTTTTATAAATTAGGCTTATTGATCTAACAAGAATTTACAACCAGCTAAAATTAATTAGAACCATGAATAAATATGAATCACGCTCAACCGCAGCATTAAAGAGTTTTGTTCTGCTACTCGCACTTTGCCTTAGTATGAACCTGTTTGCCCAAGTCGCACCAAATCCGTTTGCAAAAGCACCTGAGCCAAATGCAACAGTAACCTACAATAATCCAATTCTTCCAGGTTTCTATTCCGATCCGAGTGTTTGCCGTGTTGGCAACGACTATTACCTCATCACCAGTACTTTTGAATACTTTCCCGGAGTTCCGGTTTTTCATAGTAAAGACCTTGTAAACTGGGAACAGATCGGTCATTGCATTCACCGGAAAGAACAGATTCCAAACGGGCTAAATATATTTGCCGCCACGCTGCGTTACCACGACGGAACATTTTATATGATCACTACCAACGTTAGCGGCGGAGGAAACTTTTTTGTAAGCGCAACCAACCCTGCTGGTCCGTGGTCCGATCCAATTTGGGTGAATGTTCCGGGAATCGATCCCGACCTGTTTTGGGATGAAGATGGAAAGGCCTACATCATCAGTTCTCCTTTTATTTTGTATGAAGTAGACTTAAAAACCGGAAAATTATCGGAAGGTAAAAAAGTTTGGAACGGAACCGGTGGCAGATATGCAGAAGGTCCACATATTTACAAAAAAGACGGCTGGTACTACCTGATGGCCGCAGAAGGCGGAACCGAGGAAGCACACTCCGAAACCATTGCCCGCAGTAACAGCATTTGGGGGCCTTACACCGACAATCCGGCCAATCCGATATTAACACAATGTAACGCCGCCGGCCAGGGTAAACCTATTCAGGGAATTGGCCATGCCGATATTATCCAGGCGCATGACAATTCGTGGTGGATCGTTTTCCACGGCTATCGCAATATTTCGGATAAAACGCACCACATTTTAGGTCGCGAAACCTGCCTTGCACCTGTTACCTGGCCCAAAAACGGCTGGCCGGTGGTAAACGGAAACGGAACAGTTGACATTGATATGACCTGTCCTACCCTGCCATTAAAACCGGTTGCCGAGCCTCCGGCTAAAATTGAGTTTGATAACGACAAGCTTGGTTTAGACTGGAACTATATTCAGGCACCGGTAGAAAGTAACTTTTCACTTACCGAAAGAAAAGGTTACCTGCGTTTAAAAGGAGCTGCTGAAACCATCAGTACCAATCATACATCAACCTTTGTGGGACGCCGGCTAAAACACCATTATTTCACGGCAACCACTCAACTTGAGTTCGATCCGAAAAATGAAAATGAGGAGGCCGGGTTGATTTTGCTTAACAACGGTTCGCACTTCGATATAATGATTAGCAAAAAAGGAAACGCCCGAATTTTGACCGTAAAATTGCAGTTTGGACAAACCATTTACACCTCGAAAGAATACACGCTAAAACCGGGGCCGGTAAAACTGCGGGTTAGTGGCAATAAAACTACTTTTACCTTTTCGTTTGCGCAGGGAAACGAAGAATTTACCCCTGTTGAAACCGCCGATGCTAAATTTTTGGCCACCGAAACTGTTGGTTTCTTTACCGGTATTTACGTTGGTTTGTATGCCACCGGAAATGGCAAAGTTGCGAAAGCCAATGCCGATTTCGACTGGATTGAATACCTGAAAAATTAATCGAAATATATTTCTGAATTGAAAGGCTGCTCTGTTATAACAGGGCAGTCTATTTTATGAAACGGAACTGACAGGGCCAGGATTGAATTTTCATCAATTCTATACTTTTATACCTTACCTTTTTCTGTATATACTATTAAACGAATATACCAGGCTGGCACTCCAGGTGAAATCATCACTGGCAATTTCGCTGTCAATCTTCTGATTCATCATAAAAGAAGCGGATACGGGAAAGTCCTTTAACGACAGTGAAAAACTTGAAGCTGCATAAAATCCGTCAAGGCCATCCATTCTCAGGTAGTACACCTGTGGAGCCAGGCTAAAACGAAGATTCTCAGATAATTGAAGATTTGAAATATTGCTCTGTAAAGCAATGTATTGAGTATGTTGCGTTATATCATCTTCCACACCATGTGCATAAAGATAATAAGGTGCCACTGTTACCTTTTCAGATAACTTAAAAGTTGGCGATAGTTCACCGGCCAGATATCGCCTGACTCTTATTATCTCCATTGCTTCTCCATCTTTTACCACATTGATCTCCTTGAACGAAAAAGCAGGATGAGCTCCTATCTTAAACCGAAATTTTTCAGTATTTACCAATTGATACCTCCACCAAAAAATAAATGACCAGGGTTTCCCTTCCATCGAAAATCGAAGTTGCGGATCAAAACTCAATTTTTCGCCGCCTATTGAAAAATTAAACATAAATGCCGGTTTCCCCAGATTAAACGTTGGAATTAAAGAAATGCCATTATTAGTTGCCCATACCGAACCTGAAAAATGTTTGTCAGAGGATTTATTTTCATCGTTTTGCGCACCTACAAACTGCACCGCGACCATGAGTACTACAAACATAAGTATTCGTTTCATTTGTTTAGTTTAAGCCTGTTAGTTCTAAAATTTATCAGTTAGTCGGAACCTATCATTGGCGAAAGATAGCCAAAAAATCAAAGTTTCGTGTTATATTGACACATTGCATTAAAATATTAACAGAAGACAAAATTCTTTGGTCGATATTCCTACCTGCTTTTTCAACATCCATAAAAATTAAGCAGTTGCTTAAAGCCCCATCGAAGGCAATTTCACTAATTGATTTCTGGTTATCGAAGAAGTATTCTTTAGCAAGATCAATCATTTTAAGCGCAGTGCGATAATAAAAAATGAAGAATGAAAGCATTTAATTGCGAACAGTGCCTAACATAAGATTTTTGTCGCTAATTTTAACCGTTTTTAAAAATTGAACTGATGAAAAGAACACTTTTACTTAAAGCAATCATCTTACTGATTGTGGTTACCGGTCTGGCACTGCAAACAAAAGCCGCCAGGGTTCAGCACTTAACAACGCATAGCCAATCGATGGATAAAGACATAGAAGTAGTTGTAGTTACTCCGGAAGGTTATTCTGAAGATAAATCATACCCGGTTTTGTACCTGCTTCACGGTTATAGCGATAACCAAACCGGTTGGATAACCAAAGTACCTGAAATTAAAAACTATGCCGATCTGTATCAGTTTATTATCGTTTGCCCCGATGGTGCTTTTTCAAGCTGGTATTTAGATAGCCCCATTGATGAAAACATAAAATATGAAACCTATGTAGCGCATGAATTGGTTGAGTGGGTAGACCAATCGTTTAGCACAATAGCATCTCGCGAAGGACGTGCGATTACCGGTTTAAGTATGGGAGGGCACGGTGCCTTGTACCTTGCTTTCAGAAACCAGGATGTATATGGCGCAGCAGGAAGTTTGAGCGGCGGAGTTGATATTCGCCCGTTCCCCAACAACTGGGATCTTGCGAAAAGGCTGGGCACTTACGCTGAAAACAAAGAAAACTGGGAAGAAAACAGCGTTATCAATCTTGTTTACAAGCTAACGCCCGGATCGCTTGAAATATCAATTGATTGTGGCGTAGGCGACTTCTTTTACGGCGTTAACTGCGACTTGCACGAAAAGCTGCTTGAGCGAAATATTCCACACGATTTTACCACACGGCCCGGCGGACATACCTGGGATTACTGGAAAAACGCTATTGCTTTTCAAAGTGTATTTTTTCACCACTTTTTTGAAAAGGCAAAGTAGTTTAGAATTTATCGCTAATTAAAATTTACGAACCTCACTGATTTATAATTAGATCACCTCGGTTTTGTCTTTTGTTTTATCGGGTATCAAATGCAAAAAAAATAGCGTTCGAAAAACATTCTATCACCTATTTTTAAAACTCAAATTGCAATGTTGTAAGAAATATTCATTTTTGTATTCTTAAAATCCGGATGATGGAACACAATCCAAAATATGAACCACATGCATGTGACCGATGCGACAGTATACATACCTGCACCGGAACCTACCACTGCTGGTGCAACCGGGTAGAAATTCCGGAAAAAGTGCGCGATTACATAATGGCCTGTTTCGATGGTTGCCTGTGCCCCGATTGTATTGAGGAATTAAAAAGAACGATTATTTAAGGATTCTACATTCAAATAATGTAAATCCTACAGAAGATTTATTCTTATCCCTCCATTAAATACAAAACCATCAGATGGCGCCCAGATATCAGGGAAAGTTGGCGAATTGTACGGTGGCAAAACCAGCGGCTCGTAATTGGTCTGAATTACATCGGTAAAATTCTCAAAATTGATAAATACCGACAGTCGCTTAAAATGTCGCATGGCCATAAATCCCATCATCCAGTAATCAGGTTTTGAGTTGTATTG
>NZ_JBFHGM010000039.1:0-27166 GCF_041583095.1 Draconibacterium sp. | reverse complement strand
ATAAAGCCCACTTCGCCTTCAACGCCAAATTTTTCGTTTAATTCGTCTATGTTCATTTTTATTTAGTTTTTGAGGATCTAGAATCCAGTATCTAATATCCAGAATCAATAACTTACTTGAAAACGATTCGGGTAATCATCTCATCTCCTGCATTCTCGTTAATACGCCTACAAATTTCTTCGCGCATTAAAAACAGTTCATTCTTTACCACTGAAGAAGTTATCTCTACATATAAAATCCGGTTTTGGATATAAATATTTCGGGTGTAGCGTGCTATGGTTTTTCCAAGCAGGTTTTCCCAGTTCTGAACTATATCCACTTCTTTTAATTTCCGCTCGATGCGGTTTTCCTCGATATACTGTTTTAAAACCTCGCTTAACGATTGTGTATTACTTCGTCTCATTTTGCCAGTTCTACTTTTCCGTTTTCTACTTTAAAAATGCGATAATCGGCATCCATCTTTTTAATAATTGTGTCGAGATGTTCGCGATTGGTATCTGTCAGAAATATCTGTCCAAACTGTTCGCCTGCTACAGCAGTAACTATTTGCTCCACCCGATGCTGATCCAGCTTATCAAAAATATCATCCAGCAAAAGGATTGGATTTATGCCTGAAATCTCTTTTATGAACTCGAATTGTGCCAGTTTCAGTGCTACCAGGTAGGTTTTTTTCTGTCCCTGCGATCCCAGTTTTTTTATCAGGTAGTCGCCAATTTTAAGTTGCAAATCGTCTTTATGAATACCCACAGTCGTGTGTTGCACTACCCGGTCTTTTTGCAACGAAACTTTTAGCAGCGTTTCCAGATCGGTATCATACAAATCCGACTGATGTACCAACTCTACAACTTCGTTTCCTCCCGATATATAATTGTAGTATCTTTGAAAAACCGGAATCAGCTTTTCTACAAAACGTGTTCGTTCTTCATGAATCCGTGTTCCGTATTCCACCAGCTGATCGTCCCAGATACCCAGCAGTTCTCCGTCGAAATAACGATCACTGGCAAATTGTTTCAGCAAATTATTTCGCTGCATCAAAGCCCTGTTGTATTTTAACAGATCGTCGAGGTATGTTTGGTTGTATTGCGAAATTACACCGTCCATAAATTTGCGGCGCTCGTCGCTTCCTCCCAAAATCAGGTTTACATCCGACGGCGTGATCATCACCAAAGGCAGCAGTCCAATATGTTCCTGCAGTTTTTTATAAACCTTTGCATTGCGTTTAAACTGCTTTTTCTGCCCTTTTTGCAAACCACAATTGATGGTTTCTTTCGAATTCATCCGGCTGTAATTCCCGTTCAGCATAAAAAAGTTCTCTTCGTGATTGATATTCAGCTGATCGGTAGCATTAAAAAAACTTTTGCAAAACGACAGGTAATAAATGGCATCGAGCATGTTGGTTTTCCCGGCGCCGTTCTTACCAATAAAACAAATCAGTTTGGGCGAAAATTCAGCCTTCACCTCCAGAATATTTTTAAAATTTACAATTGAAATCTCTTCAATATGCATTATCTATTACTTTGTTTTCGTTCGTACAAAACTAAATAAAAAGCCTGCACATTTCTGAAATGTTGACAAAAAGCACTTAATAACAATGTTATGTTGATTATTCTGGAAAATAATAGATGCATTGGTTTAGCTGTTTTGAAAAAAAAGCTATTTTTGCGGCACAATTTTGAAAAAGAGACAAATGGCAAAGAAGAATGTAGAACAAGCCGATAATTTACAGGAACTTGAAAGTGCGCTAACAAAAACGGAACAATTTGTTGAAGATAATTCGAAGATCATCAGCTATGTGGTTGGTGGAATTATTATCGTTGTTGCCGCTTACCTTGGGTTTAACAAGTTTTATGTACAACCAAAAGAAGACGAAGCCGTATCGCAAATGTTTATGGCCGAGAATTACTTCGAAAAAGATTCGTTTAACCTGGCTATCAACGGCGACGGTAACTACCTGGGATTCCTTGATATTATTGATGATTACGGTATTACAAAATCGGCTAACCGTGCAAAATACTACACGGGTATTTCGTACCTGCACCTTGGTGAGTACGAAACTGCACTGGATTATTTAAATGATTTTAAAACCGATGATTTATTGCTGGCTCCGGTTGCCGAAGGTGCAAAAGGCGATGCTTACCTTGAATTGGGTGAGACAGATAATGCATTAAAACAATACAAAAAAGCTTATTCAGTAAGCAATAACGAATTAACAACTCCGGTTTATATGATGAAAGCAGCTAACCTACTTGAATCAACAAACAAGCTGGAAGATGCACTGGCCTTGTACGAAGATATTAAAGCAGAATATCCGCAGAGTTCGGAAGGTACAAATGCCGACCGTTACATTGCCCGCATCAAAACAAAATTGAATTAAAAAAGAATTCAAACGATAGTTAAACCCCTCTTCGGAGGGGTTTTTTGTTTGTATAAACATTACTTTTGCTTTATCAGCAATACAAAAAGACAGAATTATGGCAACAAAAGATTTATCAGCATACGATATTAATTCGGTACCATCGGCAGAAAACATGCGTTTTGGCGTGGTAGTAGCCGAGTGGAACTGGGAAATTACATCGGCACTGGCCAACGGCGCTGTTGACACTTTAAAAAAACACGGTGCCACCGATGAAAACATTTCAGTAAAATATGTTCCCGGAACTTTTGAGCTTCCGCTGGGCGGTCAGTATTTTGCCGAACTGGATAACGTTGATGCGGTAATTTTGCTGGGCTGCGTTATTCAGGGCGATACCCGCCACTTCGACTACATTTGCGAAGGCGTAACACAAGGCACAAAAGATTTAAACCTGAAATACAACAAACCTTTTATTTTTGGTGTTCTAACTACCAACAACGAACAACAAGCGCTTGACCGCGCCGGAGGCAAACTGGGCAACAAAGGCGACGAAGCGGCCATTACTGCCATAAAAATGGTAGCGCTGCAACAATCGTTTAAATAAGTGAGTCGCTAATTTCAGAATCCGTCAACTAACTAAGAACTGAAATTATCAGGTCGAACTTATCCCGATTGCAGCCATAGGGATTGAAAGGGTTCTAATCCCTTCCCTTTGTTTGAGCAAATATAAATTACGACATGAAACAGGTTCTGCACATAAAAAATATGGTTTGCAACCGCTGCATAAAAGTGGTGAAAGAGGAACTTGAAAAGCTCGACATTCAGATCGAAACCATCGAACTGGGGAAAGTTGGTATCTCCGAAAATCTCGATAAAGACCAAACCAAGGAAGTGCGCTCGGTACTAAACGAAAATGGTTTTGAGTTGATGGATGATAAAAAAAGCCAGCTGATCGACCGCATAAAAACCATTATCATTGAAAAAACGCATTACTCAACCGATGAAAAGGAACCGGTTAACTTCTCGGAGGTGATTGCCGGAGAAGTTGGTCACGATTACTCGTATTTGAGTAAGTTGTTTTCTTCGGTTGAAGGAATCACGATTGAGAAATACATCATCAATCAAAAAATTGAAAAAGTGAAAGAGTTGCTCGTTTACGGCGAGCTTACCCTGAATGAAATATCCTATCAACTGGGCTACAGTAGCGTACAACACCTTTCGAACCAGTTTAAAAAGGTAACCGGACTAACACCTTCGCATTTTAAAAAACTTAAGGAAAACAAACGTAAACCGCTTGACGAGGTTTAGCAAAACACGAAACTTTTTTTTCCTCTCTTTTTCTCCGGATAATTACCATCTCACCAGATGGCGCAGATTTGCACATAACAAACCTTCACTCAAATGGATGAAGGGAAAATCAGCGATAACTGCGTGAAACACCAAAATCTTATAAATCATTTCCAAAATCGTGTAACAAAGTCCATCCTTCTATTGCTTTACTTTGTATTGTAATATTTTATAGAATGCAAGCAGGACAATATATACTAAAGTTTTTAGGCGATTTCGCCACCATTTTAGGAGAAATGGCTCCCTATCTTTTACTTGGATTTTTCTTTGCAGGACTATTGTATGCGTTTATTCCACGCGAAAAAATAGACAAGTATTTTAATGGTTCACCATTTCGCTCCTCTGTTTTTTCCTCATTATTAGGAATTCCGCTGCCATTGTGTTCGTGCGGGGTAATTCCTACCGGAGCGGCTTTGTATAAAAACGGTGCATCAAAAGGTGGTACTGTTTCATTTCTGATTTCGACACCACAAACCGGTGTCGATTCTATTTTGGCAACGTTTTCGCTTATGGGATTACCATTTGCCATTATTCGTCCGATTGCCGCCTTGATTACCGGAATTTCAGGAGGTTTAATAACAAGCGTAATTACAAAAAAAGAATCGGTACTACAGCAAACTTCAGATACGGTTTCAAAACCAAAAACACTTGGACAGAAAATTAAGGACGTTTTTCGCTACGGTTTTGTGGAGTTTATTCAGGATATATCAAAATGGCTGATCATTGGTCTGGTTCTGGCCGCGATTATTTCAGCCTTGATACCAAACGATTTCTTTGAACTGTTGAACCTGTCGCCAATACTGCAAATGTTGCTGATTCTGGCAGTATCAGTTCCCTTGTATATTTGTGCAACCGGATCGATTCCGCTGGCAGCTATACTTATTCTAAAAGGAGTTAGCCCTGGAGCAGCGTTTGTTTTGCTTATGGCCGGACCGGCTACCAACGTTGCTACAATTACCATGATTGGAAAAGTACTCGGAAAAAAGAGTCTGTTCACCTATCTCGGAACTATTATAATTGGTGCCCTGGGATCTGGCCTAATCATTGATTATCTGTTGCCTGTGCAGTGGTTTACAGAAATTACCCAACAACATTTGGGACACGACCACGGAACTCACCTGAATTGGTGGCAAATTGCTTCGGGAGTTTTACTGCTGGGATTGATGATAAATGGTTACATCCAGCGATATAGGACTCCAAAAAAACAATCAGAAACACAAGTAAATTATACTATGATGCAAACAAAAACGATTAAAGTGGAAGGAATGACTTGCAATCATTGCAAAGCGAATGTAGAAAACAACCTCAATAAACTGGCGTTTGTTGACAATGCAGTGGTAAACCTGGTCGACAAATCAGTTACTCTGGAAGGTAATGATATCGACTTGGAGAAAGTAAAAGAAACGGTTGAATCGATTGGCTACAAAGCAGTATAAACAAAAACAGGTTAACGTTTTGTTAAACGGTTGGCAATTTAATTTAAACCTTTAGTTTTGTAGAACGTTTATTTAGTGAGATTAAAATTATAAATGATAAGAAAACTCAGCCATATTATTTTAGCATCCCTATTGTTGGTCACAACAATGGGAATGGCTGTGAGCAAACATTATTGCCACAGCTCATTGGTTGATGTTTCTGTTTTCGCAAATGCAGATTCATGCTGCGACGACGGTGGTTGCTGTACCAACGACAATCATTTCTACCAGGTAAAAGAAGATTTTTCGGCACCGGTAATTTCTACAATTCCGTTACTTGCTGAAATTGATGTCTTGAATCAGGCGCTTCTGGATCCTGACATTTTATTTCCAAACGAATTAACTGAAGAATTCGAATTAACAAACGATCCACCTCCGCCAACCGTGCTGGAATTACTTGCTGAAGAGCAATTGTACCTTTTATGAAATTATTATGATAAATCATCTGATCATGACTACTCATGGTCCCGATTTTCTATTGTATTAATTTCATAGCTAAAAAGGTATGCTAAATAAAATCATAAAATTTTTCCTTGAAAATAAGCTGGTTACAATACTGGTACTAATCCTTTTGGTAAGTTGGGGAATCATCACCTCACCGTTTGGATGGGATACAGGAGTTCTGCCAAAAGATCCGGTTCCGGTTGACGCCATTCCTGACATTGGAGAAAACCAGCAAATCGTATTTACTCAATGGATGGGGCGATCGCCTCAGGATATTGAGGATCAGATTTCTTATCCGTTAACGACTTATTTACTGGGTATTCCGGGAGTAAAATCCATTCGCAGTTCATCCATTTTCGGATTCTCAAGTATCTACATCATTTTTGATGAAGATATAGAATTCTATTGGTCACGCTCGCGAATTCTCGAGAAGTTAAATTCATTGCCGTCGGGCCTTTTGCCTGATGGTGTTCAGCCTGCTCTTGGTCCTGATGCCACAGCACTTGGGCAAGTGTATTGGTACACCATTGAAGGTCGTGACAAAAACGGAAATCCTACCGGAGGATGGGATTTACACGAAATCCGTACGGTACAGGATTTTTTCGTCAAGTATTCGTTGAATGCTGCTGAAGGGGTTTCTGAAGTTGCATCTATTGGCGGCTTTGTGCAGGAATACCAGATCGATGTGAATCCCGATGCGTTGAAAGCCTACAACATTCCGCTGCATAAAGTAATGCAGGCCGTTCAGAAATCGAACCGCGATGTGGGTGCTAAAACCATCGAAATCAACCAGGCAGAATACCTGGTTCGCGGATTGGGTTACGTAAAAAGTGTTGGCGACATTGAAAAAGCCGTGGTTGCGGTTCAGGACAATGTACCTGTTCATGTAAAAGATATTGCAGTTGTTAGCCTCGGTCCTTCTACCCGTCGTGGTGCGCTTGACAAAGACGGCGCCGAAGTTGTAGGAGGTGTTGTGGTTGCCCGTTACGGAGCCAACCCGCTGCAAGTCATTAACAATGTAAAAGCAAAAATTGCCGATATAGCACCAGGGTTGCCATCAAAGGTTTTACCCAACGGAGTAGAAAGTCAGCTTACCATTGTGCCGTTTTATGATCGTTCGGGATTGATCTACGAAACATTGGGAACGCTGGAAGAAGCCCTCTCTCTGGAAGTGCTGATCGTTATCCTTGTGGTTATCATCATGGTTTATAACCTGAGGGCTTCGCTCTTGATATCAAGCTTACTGCCAATCTCTGTTTTAATGGTGTTTATTGCCATGCGCTACTTTGGCGTGGATGCCAATATTGTGGCGCTTTCAGGAATTGCTATCGCCATTGGAACCATGGTCGATCTGGGGGTAATTCTTTCGGAGAATATTATAAAACACACGAAAGAAGCACCTCCGGAACAAAAACTGATTACAACAATTTATAACGGTTCGGCAGAAGTTAGTTCTGCAATTTTAACCGCAGTTTCAACAACAATTGTGAGTTTTATACCGGTATTTACCATGCAGGCTGCAGAAGGAAAACTATTTATTCCGCTTGCCTTTACCAAAACGTTTGCACTGATTGCGGCACTGATTGTTTCGCTGTTTATAATGCCCGCGCTTGCCCACTGGTTTTTCGGCGTTCGCATTAACAGCAAAGCTATCCGGAAGTGGGTAAATATCATCTTAATTCCGATTGGTATAATTCTGCTGGTTTTTGGACAAATCTGGGGAGGAATGATGATCCTTACATTTGGTTTGGCAGGTACACTGAAGGAAGTTAGAAGTCGGAAGACAGAAGACAGAAATCTGGAAACTGGTAGTCATAGTTGGAAGACTCGCTTGCAGAAAGTCTTCAGTTTCTTGTTGGAATATCTGGAAATCTTCATTGTACTTATCGGCGTTACCTGGTTATTGGCAAAATACTGGCTTCCGCTGGGGCCAACAAAAAGCCTGGTAATGAATGTGGTTTTTGTAGCCTTTCTTCTTATCATGATTCTGGGCGCATTTGCATTGCTTGAATATTTCTACAAAAAAATATTAACCTGGTGCCTCGATCACAAAGCAGCGTTTCTTTCTATCCCTACCTTTTTGATTATTGTGGGAATAACAGCCTGGATGGGCTTCAATACTCTTTTTGGATTTGTAGCCCGCGGATTTGATAAAGTTGGATGGAACATTCGCGCAACTGAAGTTTGGTCTACACTGGCACATGGATTTCCGGGAATTGGCAAAGAATTTATGCCGTCGCTGGATGAAGGAAGCTTCTTGCTGATGCCGACTTCAATGCCACACTCGGGTGTTGCTTATAACCGTGAGGTTTTGGGCCAGCTGGACATGCTGATTTCCAATATTCCTGAAGTGGAATTAACTGTAGGAAAACTTGGGCGCGTGGAATCTGCACTGGATCCGGCACCAATTTCGATGTATGAAAATGTAATTAACTATAAACCGGAGTATATTCTCAACGAAAAAGGGCACCGCATGCGGTTTCAGGTGGATAAAGATGATCTTTTTGTTTTGACAAACGGAGAAAAACTTAGTAATGAAGATGCCTTGCAACAAGGAATTACGAGGGAAGATCTCATTCCTGATAAAAACGGAGACTATTTCCGTAACTGGAGGGAGAAAATCAAATCGCCCAACGATATTTGGGATGAGATTGTAAATGTTTCCAAAATTCCAGGCGTTACTTCGGCACCAAAACTGCAACCCATCGAAACAAGGCTGGTGATGTTACAAACCGGTATGCGCGCACCGATGGGAATTAAAGTGTACGGACCGGATTTAACAACCATAGAAGAATTTGGTCTGCAACTGGAAGACATATTGAAAACGGTTCCTTCGGTTAAAGCTCAGGCTGTTTTTGCCGACCGAATCGTTGGAAAACCATACTTGTTGTTCGACATTGACCGGGATAAAATCTCACGTTACGGATTGAACGTGGAAGATTTACAACAGACCATTGAAACGGCTGTTGGCGGAATGAAAATTACTTCCACGGTAGAAGGACGCGAACGTTTCCCGGTTAGAGTACGTTATCCGCGTGAATTACGCGACGACCCTGAATCGCTCGGAAAAATATTGATGCAAACACCAACCGGCGCGCAAATTCCGCTGAGCCAGCTGGTACATATAAAATACCAACGAGGTCCGCAAGCCATAAAAAGTGAGGAAACTTTTTTGGTGGGTTATGTTCTGTTTGATAAAAACGACGGATTCTCGGAAGTTACTGTAGTTGAAGATGCCCGAAAAGTCATTCAGGAACGAATTGATGCCGGAGATCTTCAAGTTCCTGCAGGCGTTAGTTATAAGTTTTCAGGAAGTTACGAAAACCAGGTACGAGCCGAAAAACGGCTTTCAATTGTCGTTCCGCTGGTATTGGCTATCGTATTTCTGATTCTTTATTTCCAGTTTAAATCGGTAAGCACATCGCTGATGGTATTCTCCGGAATTGCCATGGCATTTAGTGGTGGTTTTATGATGCTTTGGCTATACGGCCAAAACTGGTTTGTCGATTTTACCGTTTTTGGAACCAACATTCGTGAACTTTTCCAAATGGGTACCATAAATCTGAGTGTGGCGGTTTGGGTAGGATTTATTGCGCTGTTTGGTATTGCAACCGACGATGGCGTGCTAATGGCAACCTATCTTGATCAGAGTTTTGCCAGAAACAAAACCGACAACCGGAAAGGAATTCGTGCCGCAGTGGTAGAAGCCGGACAACGCAGAATTAAGCCTGCGGTGATGACATCGGCAACAACAATCATAGCCCTGCTGCCGATCTTAACTTCAACCGGCCGTGGGGCCGACATAATGATTCCGATGGCCATCCCGGCATTTGGAGGGATGATTTTTGCTGCCGTTACCTATTTTATTGTTCCGGTATTGTATAGCTACCGCGAGGAACGTAAACTTAAAAAGATTCAGTCATGAGCAAAATAATAACAATTATAATCGTACTCATTTCAGTGATCAACGCTACACAGGCGCAAACAAATCAAATTTCTGCATCCGCGCTACCCCTATCCCCTAAAGGGGAAAGCCAGGCCGCAGAAAAAATTCTCCCCTTGAGGGGAGTTAAAGGGGTGAGTAACGGGAATCAAGTTGCGCAAACACTGGAGAGCTACTTTGAAATAGCTGCCGAAAATAATCCGGGATTGCAAGCGAAATACAAGGATTTTGAGGCTGCGCTGCAAAAAGTACCGCAGGTGAGTTCATTGCCCGATCCAACCTTTTCTTTCGGCTATTTTATATCGCCGGTAGAAACGCGTGTTGGCCCGCAACGGGCAAAATTCTCGTTGAGCCAAATGTTCCCGTGGTTTGGAACTTTGGAAGCCCAGTCTGATGCTGCTTCGTTGATGGCCGATGCAAAATACCAGGTATTTCTCGATGCACGCAACCGACTTTATTACAGCGTTTCAGAAGCATATTATCCATTGATTGAGTTGGGCCGGTTAAAAGCAATTGAACAGAGAAATATCGAAATTCTGCAATCGTATAAAACCATTGCCAACTCGAAATTTAAAAACGGAGTTTCGCCAATGACCAATGTATTGCGGGTTGAAATTATGCTGAAAGATGCACAGACCAATCTTGGCATTCTGAATAAAAAGGAAAAGCCGTTGCTGGTAACATTCAACAACCTGCTCAACAGAGACGTGAACGAAGCGGTAATTGTACAGGATACGCTGACTATGGAAGTAGTGCCTGAAAATTTCAGGAGAGATTCGTTGCTCATCAACAATCCAATGCTTGACGCAATCGATCTGAAACAGCAGGCAAGCGAAAAGAGTGAGTTGGCAGCACAAAGACAAGGACTTCCAAAAGTGGGTGTTGGTTTGGATTATGCAATTGTCGGAAAACGCACCGATATAGAAGTGGAAGACAATGGCAAGAACATATTCATGCCTATGGTTTCGGTTAGTATTCCAATTTTCAGAAAAAAGTATAAAGCAGCTGAAAAAGAAGCGCAACTGATGCAGGAAAAATATTCCTTTCAAAAGGAAGAAACCATCAATTCGCTTACCTCGGGATATGAATCCATTTGGTTTCAAATTCAGCAACAAAAAGATTTAATCGATTTGTATGAGGCGCAGATCCTTGAAACCGGACAAACGCTGAACCTCCTGTTTAGTGCTTACGGAAATTCGGGTAAAGATTTTGAAGAGGTACTACGCATGCAGCAACAACTGCTTAAATACGAAAAAATGAAAGCCATGGCAGAAACGCAATACCAAACCGCTTTGGCAAAACTAAATTACATCACGGCAAAAACATATTAACGATGAAACGAACCATAGAAATACATTTTATTGAAAAAATGATTCTGATTATGGTGAGTTCCATCGAATACCGAAGAAATAAAAAATAATAATGAGATGAATACGAATAGAAAAACAATAATCACAGTACTGTCAACGCTGGCAATTGGCTTGTTGCTGGGTTGGTTGATATTTGGTGGATCAGCGACGAAAGTTACCGATGAACATCAACACGAACACAGCGCAGAGGAAGTTGCAGGTGAAACAACCTGGACCTGCTCCATGCACCCGCAAATTCGTCAGCCTGAACCTGGCGACTGCCCTATTTGCGGCATGGATTTAATACCGCTGGAAGAAGAACAAAACAGTGAAATTGATCCAAATGCAATAACTATGTCGGCCACAGCAATGCAACTGGCCAATGTCCGAACAACTGTTGTGGGTTCGTCAGAGCCACTTAAAGTGGTAAGGCTTAATGGAAAGGTTCAGGAAGATGAACGGTTAATCTTTACACAATCGTCGCATATTCCGGGCAGAATTGAGGATTTGCTGGTGAATTTTACCGGCGACTACGTAAAAAAAGGACAGGTGATCGCCTCGGTTTACTCACCCGATTTGGTAACCGCACAGGAAGAGTTGTTTGAAGCGCAAAAGATTAAAGGTTCGCAACCCCAGCTTTTCGAGGCAGCCAAAGCAAAACTAAAAAACTGGAAGCTGACTGACGAGCAGATCAACCAGATTTTAGCATCCGGAACAGCACAACAAACATTTGAAGTAAAGGCAGAAGTTTCGGGTTATGTAACCCAAAAAATGGTGAATACCGGCGATTATGTACGCAGAGGCCAGGCGATATACGAAATCGCCGATCTTTCAAAAATCTGGGTGCTTTTTGATGTGTATGAATCCGATTTGCCGTGGATAAAAAAAGGCGACAAGGTAAGCTATACAATTGAATCGCTGCCGGGAGAGACTTTTGAAGGAACAATCGATTACCTCGATCCGGTTATCAATCCGAAAACAAGAGTTGCCAAAGCGCGCGTTGTTCAATCCAACAAAGGCTTAAAACTGAAACCTGAAATGTTCGTATCAGGAAAAGTAGAGGCAAAATTGCCACAAACCGATGCACTTATCGTTCCAAAAACAGCAGTGATGTGGACGGGTGAACGTTCGGTGGTGTATATAAAATCGCAATCCGAACAGGGCGTATATTTTAATATGCGTGAGGTAGATTTGGGCCCTGCCCTTGGCGAAAGTTACATTGTGCAAGGCGGCATACAGCAGGGAGAAGAAATTGCTGTTAACGGCACATTCAGTATTGATGCGGCAGCGCAGTTGGCCGGCAAACCAAGTATGATGAGTCTTAAAAATGCCGCAAGTGAACAGGCAGAACATGCTATGTTTAAAGTTGGAGGGAACTGCGAAATGTGCAAAGACCGTATAGAAGAAGCTGCATTATCCGTTGCTGGAGTTGTTTCGGCCCAATGGGATGCAGAAACAAATGGCCTGCACTTAAATTACAATGACGGACTTTCTCTTGATAAAGTTCATCATGCCATTGCACAAGCAGGTCACGACACCGAACAGGAGAAAGCTCCGGCTGCTGTTTACGAAGAGTTGCCGGAGTGTTGTCTTTACGACCGTTTTGAATACCAGAATTCAGCGAAAAAAGAAACTGCCAAAGCAGAACATGTAATGATAAAAGTTCGTGGAAACTGTGGAATGTGCAAAGATAGGATTGAAGCAGCCAGCTCATCAGTTGCGGGAGTAGAGTCAGCCAATTGGGATAGTGAAACCGAAACCCTGCACCTGAACTTTGATGCATCAAAAACATCGTCTGACGAAGTTCAGAAAGTAATTGCAGCGGTTGGTCATGATACTGAAAAATACAAAGCACCCGACACTGTTTATGAAGCATTGCCGGAGTGCTGTTTATACCGGGAAAATTAATTTATTCACCAATAAAAAATTAACAAGATGAAAACAAAAGTTTTAAGTTTAGTAGCCATTTTAATGATGGGCGCATTTACCGTTTTGGCAGGAAATAAAACGGAAAAAATTAAAGTTTACGGAAACTGTGGTATGTGCGAAAGCCGCATAGAAAAAGCGGTTAAAGCTGTTGACGGCGTATCGAAAGCAGATTGGGACAAAAAAACCAAAATGCTTGAAGTTACTTTCGACGATACAAAAACCAACATCCACAAAGTTCACATGGCCGTTGCTGCTGTTGGTCACGATACAGAAATGCACAAAGCAAAAGATGAAGTTTACGACAAACTTCCTGGCTGCTGCAAATACGACCGCACTTCAGAAGCTAAAACTGAGGAAGGCCACGAGGGACATAAACATTAATTTATAATTGATCTTAAATAAGAAAGGGTTTCATGCGTATGTGAAACCCTTTTTTTGTGGTCTGAATTCACAGCTTGTCGAAAATTTTCTACAAACAAATGTCAACTATTTTACCATATGCCTCGTAAACCATACGCTAGCCAAACCGCTCAGAAATGGCATGGTTTTATCAGCGTATAGTGTAACACACTTTAAAATATATTATTATGACGTATTATATTGAAACAACCATTGAAACTGACTTTGATTCAGCAGTAGAAAAGTAAAAGAAGAACTGAAAAAAGAGGGAGTTGGAGTATTATCAGAAATTGATATTCACGAAAAGTTAAAAGAGAAACTGGATGTTGATTTCAAAAAATACAAAATACTTGGTGCCTGCAATCCACCAAAAGCATTTGAAGCACTTAAAGCTGAAGATCATATCGGGTTGATGCTACCCTGTAACGTTGTAGTGCAGGAATCATCACATTCCACCAAAATCAATGTCTCCGCTATCGACCCAGTTGCCTCGATGATGGCTGTTAAAAACGCCGCCATCGAACCAATTGCTCACGAGATAAAAGATAAACTAACACATGTAATCAGGCAATTGTAGTTTTGCAAAAATGAGACAAAAGCCCCCTTTCTGCAACTTTTTATTATTTTTGCATTGGTAGGATAAGTACTGAACGATTAAAGCTTGAAAAAAACTATAAACCATATCGGAAGTTTTTTACTGATTATTGCAGGAGCAATTATCCTGTCGCATGCTTTTATTCCCCATCATTTGCACAATGGCGAGGCAGTAATCGAAACATCCGATTGTAAGTGTATTCATCACCATCATGAAAGTGCTGCTCAAACGGCAAGTTGTACACACGATCATTCAGAAAGTGAATCAACCGACTGTGTTCTTCATAACCTGCTGGTGCTTCCGGGGAAACAAATCAGGGCCGACCAGCCATTGATTATCACCACACTGCACGACTCCTACAGCTCGTTTCTGATTACCGGTTTGTTCAATATCGGTTGGGATATTAAAGAAAGCAACTGGCACTACCACATTGAAGGAACCATTCCCCTACCCGCAAATATTTACACTTCCACAACAGGGCTTCGTGCTCCTCCCTTAGTTTAATTTTCCCACCCCAACACCATTCTGATTCTTTTGAATCCTTACCCTATTTATTATTTGGAAAATTAAATAGCATTAAAATGAAATTGAAATATATATGGGTGGCTACAATAGCCTTTCTTTTGTTTTCATGCCATCAGAACGCATCTCATAATCATAATACTGAAGCCGAACACGAGCATGAACATGAAATGCATCCCGGCGAAGAACACGAACATGAAGCAGAAGCGACAGAAAGTGAACACGAACACGAGAAAATGCAGTACACCGTTTACAGCAACGATTTTGAGTTGTTTGCGGAAACCGATGCCATGATAACAGGCGAACACAATGATATCCTGGCACATTTTACTTTTCTCAATAATTTCAAACCACTTGAAGCGGGAAAAATAACCGCAAAACTCGTTGTAAATGGCAAAACGGTAAGCCAAACGCTAAATGAACCGCTTCGGAAAGGCATTTACAGCTTCGAACTTGAGCCTACCACTGCCGGTGAAGGCAAATTGTATTTTGAAATCGAAACCGGTGGCGAACAGTTTGAGGTAATCGTTCCCGAAGTGGACGTTTTTGCCAACGATGCAGAATTACACAACCATCACGATCATGTAGATGAGCCTTCGGCAGTAAATGCCACCGTATTCACAAAAGAACAATCGTGGAAGATTGATTTTGCCACTGCTTTACCACTGGAACAGGAATTCGGGCCAGCAATAAAAACAGTAGCCAAAATTGAACCTGCACGCGGCGAAGAAGAGATTATTTCTGCCAAAGCTTCCGGTTTGGTGTTGTTCTCTAACAACAATTTGGTTGAAGGCAAACAAGTTGGCAATGGCGAAAAATTGTTTACAATTTCTTCCAGCGAAATGGCAGAGAACAACTTTGCCGTTCAACTGGCTGAAGCCAAAAGCAATTACGAAACCCACAAAGCCAATTACGAGCGTAAGTCAGAGCTGGTAAAAGATCGTCTGGTATCAGAGCAGGAATTGTTGAATGCAAAAAATGCCTACGAAACCAGTAAAGCTGTTTACGAGAATTTGTCGAAGAACTTCAACGAATCCGGCCAAATGGTGAAAAGCAAAATGAGCGGTTTTGTAAAACAGATTTTTGTGAGCAACGGACAATATGTAGCCGCCGGGCAACCTTTGGTGAGCATTTCTCAAAACAATAAATTACTGCTTACCGCGCAGGTGCAGCAGAAATATCTGTCATTGTTGCCATCGATAAATACAGCCAACATCACTACAATGCACGACAATAAAACCTTTACGTTAGAAGAGCTAAACGGCAAAATTCTTTCGTATGGTAAGTCGGCAAGCAGTGATTCGTACCTGTTCCCGGTGAGTCTTGAAATTGGAAATCATGCAGGTTTTGCTCCGGGAACGTTTGTTGAAGTTTTTCTGAAAACGGTAACCAGTACAAAAGCGATTACCGTTCCGAACAGAGCTTTACTTGAAGAGCAGGGCATTTATTATGTTTTCGTTCAGCAAACACCCGAAATGTTCGAAAAACGCGAGGTGAAAATCGGTGGAACCGATGGTTTACGAACCGAAATAACAGCGGGATTGAATGCCGATGAGCGAATTGTAACACAAGGTGCAATGCAGGTAAAACTGGCAAAATCAACCGGAGCTTTGGATCCACATGCCGGACATGTTCACTAAAAGACAATCACTATGATTAATAATATTATAAAGTTCTCGCTGAACAACAAATACCTTATTATTTTGTGCTCGGTGGTTCTGGTGGTATTCGGCGTATACACGGCAAAAAATATGGATATTGACGTGTTTCCCGACCTTACTGCGCCTACCGTAATTGTAATGACCGATGCACATGGAATGGCTCCCGAAGAGGTGGAGCGCCTGGTTACCTACCCCATTGAAACAGCAGTAAACGGAGCTATGGGCGTGCGTCGCGTACGTTCATCATCAGGTCTGGGCTTTTCATTTGTTTGGGTCGATTTCGATTGGGGCACCGACGTTTACAAAGCTCGTCAGGTGGTGAGTGAAAAACTGATTACCGTACAGGAAGCCATGCCTGAAAATGTAGGAGAACCCATTCTGGCGCCACAGTCGAGCGTTATGGGTGAAATATTTTTTATGAGCCTGCAAGCGGATTCTACCGATTTGATGACTCTGCGTTCAATCGCCGAATGGGATATCCAACCCGTGATTCTGGCTACTGGTGGCGTTTCGCAGGTAACCATTATTGGTGGCGATTACAAACAGTACCAGGTGCTGGCCGATCCGCTGAAAATGAATTTTTACGGTGTTTCCATCAACGAGCTGGCCAACGCTTGCCGCGAAATGAGCCAGAATTCAACAGGTAAAATCGTGCGCGAGCATGGCAACGAATATGTAGTTCGTGGTGTGGCCCGTACCTCAAATCCCGAAGAACTTGGAAATACTTTCGTAAAAACAATAAACGGGAAACCGATTCGGGTAAACGATGTTGCCGAAGTAAAAATTGGCAGCGCCGTTAAAATGGGCTACGCTTCGCATAATGCAAAAAAGTCAATTATTATTTCCGTTTCAAAACAGCCCAATACCAATACGCTCGAGGTTACAGAAAAAATCGAACAAAAGCTGGAGGCTATGAAAGCCACGCTGCCACCCGATGTAACCATCAATACTGAAATCTTCCGTCAGGCAGATTTTATCGAAACCTCGGTTAACAACGTACAACGCGCGCTGTTGGAAGGTGCCGTGCTGGTTATCGTTATCCTGTTTTTGTTTTTGGGAAGTTTTAGAACAACAGTGATTTCACTGCTTGCAATTCCGCTTTCTTTACTCGGGTCGGTGATTGTTCTGAACCTGCTTGGGCTTAATATCAATACCATGAGTTTGGGTGGTATGACCATCGCCATCGGTTCGCTGGTTGACGATGCCATTATCGATGTGGAGAACGTATACAAACGTCTCCGCCAAAATTTCCAACTACCAAAAAGCGAACGGCAAAGTTCTTTCACAGTGGTTTACGAAGCCTCAAAAGAAATCAGGGCTTCCATTTTAAATGCAACCCTCATTATTATTGTTGCTTTTATGCCGCTATTTTTCCTTTCGGGAATGGAAGGCCGCATGCTAAAACCGCTCGGTATCGCTTACATTGTTTCGTTGTTTATGTCGCTGATTGTTGCCATGACATTAACGCCGCTACTTTCAAAAATGATGTTATCGGGCGACAACTATTTATCACGGAAATCAAAAGAAAGCTGGCTGGCACGAAACCTTTCGGCAGGATACGAGCGTTCGTTGGTTTGGGTGCTGAACCACAAAAAAGTAGTGATATTCCCGATTCTCGGTTTGTTTCTGGTTTCACTGTTTATTTTCTCGGGTTTCGGGCGTAGTTTCCTACCCGAATTTAACGAAGGAGCCTTAACGCTATCGGTTATTACTCAACCAGGTACATCTCTGGAAGAAAGCGACAAACTGGGTTCACTTGTTGAAACCGAAATGCTTTCGATTCCTGAAGTTAGCAGCACTGCCCGACGTACCGGGCGTGGCGAACTGGACACACACTCGCAAAGTACCAACAGTGCCGAAATCGATGTGAATTTTACACTGAACGACCGCGAATTGGAAACATTTTTGCAAGATGTTCGCAGCAAACTTTCCGGAATCCCGGGAATTGCCTTTACCGTTGGGCAGCCTTTGGGGCACCGCATCGACCACATGCTTTCGGGAACCCGCGCCAACATTGCCATTAAACTGTTTGGCTCCGATCTAAACCGCATGTTCCAAATGGGTAACGATATTAAAGCACACATTGTTGATATCGATGGTTTGGTAGACGTGAACGTTGAACAGCAGGTTGAAATTCCACAGATTCAAATTCGTCCAAATCGTGATATGCTGGCTTTTTATGGCATTTCAATTCACGAATTCAACGAATTTGTTGATATAGCACTCGGTGGTGAAAAAATGGCTGACATTTACGAGGGACAACAAACATACGATTTGCTGCTTCGTTACAAAACCGATTACACCGATCAGCTGGAAGGAATTAAAAATGCACTGATCGATACTTATGATGGGAAAAAAGTACCACTTAACCAGGTAGCAGAAATTGTTTCGGCCAGCGGACCAAATTCCATCAGTCGCGAAAATGTAAAACGTAAACTGGTAATTTCCGCCAACGTTGCAGGTCGCGATTTGCACAGCGTGGTTGAAGCGATCAAAAAAAGTGTAAACGAGAATATCGACTTGCCGGAAGGTTATCGTGTTGAATATGGCGGACAGTTTGAAAGTGAGGAAAAAGCTTCACGTATGTTGCTGCTCACGTCTATTGCCGCACTTTTTGTCATTTTCCTGCTTTTATTCCAGGAATTCAAAAACTTTAAACTGGCAGGTATCATTTTGCTGAATTTACCGCTGGCATTGATCGGTGGAATTTTTGCCATCATGCTTACTTCCGGGATGCTGAGTATTCCGGCAATTATCGGTTTTATAACACTTTTTGGTATCGCTACACGAAACGGGATTCTTTTGGTATCGCGTTATCAAAGTTTGGAGCAAGAGGGCGAAAAGCTTTACGAAACGCTGGTACACGGATCAAAAGACCGTTTGTTACCCATTTTAATGACGGCGCTAACAGCCGCATTGGCGTTAATTCCATTGGCAATGAATGGCGATTTACCGGGTAACGAAATCCAAAGCCCAATGGCACAGGTAATTTTAGGAGGTTTACTAACATCAACCATTCTGAATATTTATGTAGTGCCCATCGTTTACTATGCTTTAAGCAAAAATGGAAACATTAAAAAGGATTCGAAATGAAACAACTAATATTCACAATTATATCGATTCTGACGCTTAGCCAATTTGCGTCAGCGCAAATTAGCATCGAAACATTGTTGACCGAGATTGAGAATAACAATACCACCCTTTCGGCGCTCAGAAAAATGGTTGACGCTGAAAAAATGGGCAATAAAACAGGTATTCAACTGCAAAACCCTGAAGTGGAGTTCCATTATTTGTGGGGCGATCCGTCAGCCATTGGTAACCGCACGGATATCAGCGTTCAGCAGTCGTTTGATTTTCCATCGGCTTATGCCTACCGCAACCAGATTGCTGACATGAAAGATGAACAGGCTGAGCTGGAATACAAAAAGCAAAAGATGGATATTTTCCTTCAGGTGCGACTGATTTGTGCAGAACTCACCTATCAGAATGCGCTGCAGGCGGAATACCAAAAACGACAGGAAAATGCCAGCCAGATCGCAAAGTCAGTTGAAACAAAGCTCAATGCAGGCGAAGCCAATATTCTGGATAGAAACAAAGCAAAGGTGACGCTTTTGAGCACGGAAGCTGAACTTCGCCACATTGAAATTCAGCGACAAACACTACTGCAACAGTTGGCAACATTAAACGGTGGAAATGCTGTTGATTTTAGCACAACAACTTTTCAAACTGTTCCTATCGATAATGATTTTGAGCAGTGGATAGCACAAGCTGCGGTGAATAATCCGGTGCTGGCCTGGTTAGAACAGGAAATTGCCATTTCTGACAAAAATACACAATTGCAGAAAGCGCAAAGTCTGCCCAAACTAAATGCAGGTTATATGAGCGAAAAAGTAGTTGGCGAACATTTTCAGGGTGTTTCGGTAGGCGTTTCAATACCATTGTTTGAAAATAAAAACACGGTGAAATATGCGCAGTTAAGAAACGAAGCGGCCCTACAACGTGAGACCGATGAAAAGCTACGTTTTTACAATGAAATGAAAACGCTACATGCCAGAGCCATCGCAATCCAGCAAAACATTACACAGTTTCGTGAGCAGTTATCGTTGCAAAACGATTTGGAATTGCTGCGTAAAGCGCTGGATAAAGGTTCTATTTCGCTTACTGAGTATTTATTTGAGCTGACTGTGTATTACGACAGCCTCGAGAAATTGCTCGATATGGAAAAAGAATTAAGCATTGCCAGGGCGCAATTGCTGATATACAGCTAAACACTGCAACAATAAACTTTTTATAAGGATGTCATCTTTTTACAGAGATGACATCCTATTTCTAATTCTGTACACAAATTGGAACTTCTCTCCTACTTCTAAACCCTTCAAATTCAAACCAATTCCAGTTAACATTGAAATAATGTTCACAATTGCTATGTAATTCATCCCCTAAATCAATTTTATCGCTTCATAGAATTAATTTATCAACTCACAGTAACTATAAGAATCAGAATACGTTACTACACTTAGCTTTTACATAAATTTTGGAATGCTAATAGTCGTACAAATCAACAACCTATTATCGTAATAGATTTCAAAAATGACCAATCAATTATTTATATATCTATTTATATAGATATTTACATCTAATAACATATATTTGCGGCGAAAAAAGAATCAAAAACGATTACAAATATGTCAACACAAAAATTCAATTACCTATTATTATTGCTGTTATTAACGCCGGCAATATTGAAGGCACAACCACGACCATTAAGTTTGAGCGAGGCCCTTACCCTTGCCGAAGAAAACAATCTTAAAGTAAAAAGTGCCGAAGCCCGTGTGGAAGCCGCACGTGCCCGTTACCGAATGACAAACTCTGTTTTTTTACCGGGATTGGAAGCGAGTCACACCGGAACGTCGACCAACGACCCGTTAAATTCCTTTGGTTTTAAGTTAAAACAGGAGATTGTAACGCAACAGGATTTTAATCCTGATCTGTTGAATGATCCGGGAAGTATCGAGAATTTTCAGACCAAAATTGAGTTGCAGCAACCATTGCTTAACCTTGATGGAATTTACGCCCGTAAGGCAGCCAAAAACCAGTTGGATGCCATGTCGTTTCAAACCAACAGGGTTAAACTGAACATTAAATACGAAGTAAAAAAAGCTTACTACATGCTGGAACTGGCCGAATCATCGGTTGAGGTACTGCAAAAATCAGTAGCCGTTGCAGAAGAAGCTTTACGACTAACAAAAAACAACGCCGAACAGGGATTAGCTAAAGAAGCAGATGTACTGGAAGCTTCTGTTCGTGTTGAAGAACGCAAAAATCAATTATTGGAAGCACAAAACCAGCGTCAAACGGCCAACGACTTTTTGGTTTATCTATTAGGTATGGAATTCAGCGAAGTTATTGAAACCACCGATTCGCTTATTCAGCCGCCAATGCAGGTGATTATCGACCGGAATTCAGTAAACCTGGAAAGCCGTTCGGATATGCTGGCTTACCAAAAACAAATCGAAGCCGGTGAGAATATGGTAAAATCGAATAAGATGAAATTCGTTCCGCGCTTGAATGCATTTGGAGCTTTTGAATGGAACGATGAGTCTTTGTTTGGAACTTCTGCTAATAACTACATGGTTGGTGCTTCATTAAGTTGGAGCTTGTTTAGCGGATATAAAAATGCAGGCGCTATTCAGCATGCTACTGCACAATTGGACGAAGCACGAATTAACTACGAAGATTACCTGTCGCAAAGCCAGATAGAAATCAATCGTGCAACACGCAAAATGGAACTGAATTATAACCGAATCCAATCGAGCAAACTGGCAAAAAATCAGGCTCAGGAGTCGTTACGAATCCGCACAAACCGTTTTGAACAAGGATTGGAAAAAACTGCCGATCTGCTAATGTCGGAAGCCCTCACCTCACAAAAAGAACTAGAATACATTCAATCAATTTATAATTACAAGCAAGCCATTTTTGAGATGGAATTGCTTATCGAACAAGATATTAACGAATAAACGCCATAATCAAGATGAAAACACCAGTACAAAAATCGAAACTCATTATTGCAATTGCACTGTTATCAATAATTGCAATCTCATGTGGTAACAAAGAGAAAGAACACGCTACGCGATCACAGGAAAAAGTTGCGGCAGAAACTGCTGTTGCAAAGCTTGCTGATTACCCGGTAGTACATAGTTTTTCGGGCAAACTGGAGGCCGACAAACAAACAAATTTAAGTACCCGAATCATGGGGCAAATTCAGCGTATCTATGTAAAACCAGGTCAGAAAGTAAACCAGGGCGATCTGTTGATCCAGATCAGAAACCAGGATATTCTGGCTAAAAAAGCACAGGTTGAAGCAAGTAAAGTTGAAGCAAGCACCGCGTACGAAAGCGCAGAAAAGGACCTGAAACGTTACGAAGCACTATACGAAACAAACAGTGCATCGGACAAAGAAATGGACGACATGCGTACCCGTTACGACATGGCCAAAGCTCGTTTGGCTGCCGTTGAACAAATGGAAAACGAGGTGGAAGAAAACATGCGTTATGCATCGATTCGCGCTCCATATAGCGGAGTAATTACAACCAAATTCGCACAGGAAGGCAACATGGCCAATCCGGGAATGCCTTTACTGAGCATGGAAAGCCCGTCGCAGTGGAAAGTAATTGCACGCGTTCCTGAAGCCGACATCGCAAAAGTTCAGTTGAACGATGCCGTTAAAGTGAAATTCACTTCAGCAAATGCAGAATTGGACGGAAAAATCATTGAAATAAATCCATCAACAACAAATACCGGCAACCAATACATGGCAAAGGTTTTAGTTAACGTTCCTGAAAACTGTACAGCAAAATTGTACAGCGGAATGTATGCCGAAGTATTGTTTGAATATGGAACTCAAAAACGCATCCTGGTTTCAGAATCAGCACTGATCCACCGTGGTCAGCTGGTTGGAATTTACGCAGTTAGTCAATCGGGAAATGCCTTGCTTCGCTGGGTAAAAACCGGTAAAACATTTGGTGACAAAATTGAGATCATATCAGGTTTATCGGATGGAGAACAATATGTTGTGTCGTCTGATAGCAAACTTTTTGATGGAGCACTAATTGCTAACAACTAAGAGAAAAAGTATGAAAACAGGATTTGCCGGCGGAATAGCCAAACAGTTTATAAACTCAAAATTAACGCCGCTGTTGATGATTGCTTTTATGGCGATCGGGATTTACAGCTCGTACCTGACTCCCCGCGAGGAAGAACCGCAAATTGATGTTCCAATAGCCGATATTTTCTTTCGCTATCCGGGAGCCAGCCCAAAAGAAATTGAATCCCGCGTAATGCAACCGCTCGAAAAAGTGGTCGCCAATATTCCGGGAGTTGAATATGTTTACTCTACCTCGATGCCGGGCGAAGCCATGCTCATCGTTCAGTTTTACGTTGGAGAAGACATCGAACGTTCGTTGGTAAAAATGTACAACGAAATAATGAAGCACATGGACCAGATGCCGCACGGGACAAGTTTGCCTTTGGTAAAAACACGTTCTATCGACGATGTACCGGTGTTGGGACTAACTTTCTGGAGCGAGAATTACGACGATTACCAGTTGAAAAGAATCGCTCAGGAAGTAAATAACGAAATTGAACAGATTACCGATGTATCGGAAACAAAAGTTATTGGTGGCCGCTCACGTCAGATCCGCGTGGTGTTGAACAACGGAGCAATGGCCCGCTACAATGTTGATGTATTGAGCATTGCTCAGAAAATACAGATTGCCAATCAGCAATTTAATACCGGTGCTTTTAATAAGAATGATGTGGAATACCTGGTTGAAGCGGGTGAATTTCTACAGACTTCCGATGATGTTGCCAATCTTATAGTGGGTATTCACAACGGAAGTCCGGTTTACCTGAAACAGGTTGCCGAAATTCTTGACGGTCCTGAAGAACCGATTCAATATGTGAATTTTGGTTACGGATCGATGGACGAAAAGAAAAATGAATTTGCAGGCGAATACCAGGCGGTAACTATTTCGGTAGCGAAACGCCGTGGAGCTGATGCGATGAAAGTTGCTGATCAGATTCTGGAAAAAATCAGCCACCTTGAAAAAGACCTGATTCCATCTGACGTGCATGTTGATGTTACCCGAAATTACGGCGAAACAGCATCGCACAAAGTATCGGAACTGTTGATGCACCTTGCAGGGGCGATTATAGCTGTAACTTTTGTGGTAATGCTGGCAATGGGTTGGCGCGGCGGACTGGTAGTGTTCCTGTCGGTGCCGATTACCTTCGCATTAACCATGTTCAGCTACTATTTCCTCGATTACACCTTAAACCGGATTACGCTTTTTGCACTGGTTTTTGTAACAGGTATTGTAGTCGACGACTCGATAATTATTGCCGAAAACATGCACCGGCACTTTAAAATGAAAAAACTGCCGTTTATCCAGGCAGCTTTGCGCTCGATTGATGAAGTGGGTAACCCAACAATTCTGGCCACATTTACTGTAATTGCGGCGGTATTACCAATGGTTTTCGTTTCAGGTTTGATGGGGCCTTACATGAGTCCGATGCCTATTGGAGCATCCATTGCAATGATCTTTTCGTTGCTGGTAGCATTAACGATTACACCGTATCTGGCATTCCGCTTACTGAAAGTTGTTGAGAAAGACGACAAGGTAAAAAAGGCTTTTAAACTTGAAAATTCGCCGATTTACAAAATCTACTACAAAACGATGAAACCGATGTTGGAGTCGCCATGGAAACGCTGGACTTTTATCGGTACCATCACATTTTTCCTGTTGGCATCAATGACACTGGTTTATTTCAAAATGGTAGCCGTAAAAATGCTTCCTTTCGATAATAAAAATGAATTCCAGGTAATAATTGATATGCCTGAAGGAACAACTTTGGAGCGCACCGCAGCCGTTACTAAAGAACTGGCAGCCTACATCGCTCAGCAGGAGGAAGTAATCAATTACCAGTCGTATGTTGGAACTGCTTCGCCAATGAACTTCAACGGTTTGGTTCGTCACTACGATTTACGCAGAGGTTCGAATGTTGCAGATATCCAGGTAAACCTTACCGACAAAACTGAGCGAAAAGCGCAAAGTCACGACATTGCAAAAGCCATGCGTCCGGGTATTCAGCAGCTGGCAAAAAAATTCAATGCCAACGCAAAAGTGGTTGAAGTTCCACCGGGTCCACCGGTACTTTCAACTTTGGTAGCTGAAATTTACGGTCCTGACTACGAGGAACAAATTGAGGTTGCCCGTCAGGTAAAAGACCTGTTTGCCAATACTGCCGATGTGGTAGATATCGACTGGCACATGGAAGACGACCAGGTGGAGTATAAATTTAATGTGCTGAAAGAAAAAGCTGCTTTGGCCGGCATTTCAACACAACAGGTTGTAAACAGTGTTGCCATGGCACTTGGTGGTCAGGAAATAACTCAATTGTATGCAGAAAAAGAACACGAGCAGGTTGGAATTCAGTTGCGTTTTTCAGAAGATGAACGTTCGAGCATTGAAGACCTGAAGAAAATCAACATCATGACTATGACCGGCCAGAAAGTGGCATTGGGCGATGTAGTGGAGATAAAACAAGAAATTCAGGATAAAAGCATTTACCGTAAAAACCAGAAACGTGTGGTTTACGTAACTGCCGATATCGCAGGAGCACTGGAAAGTCCGGTATACGGAATTCTGGATATGAGCGACAACCTCAACAAAATCCAGCTACCTGAAGGTTACACGCTGAACGAAGAGTTCACACAACAGCCGTTTGTACAAGATAATTACAGCCTGAAATGGGACGGCGAGTGGCAAATTACCTACGAAGTATTCCGCGATTTGGGAGCTGCATTTGCAGTAGTTCTGTTGGTAATTTACTTGCTAATCATCGGATGGTTCCAGAATTTTACGGTTCCGTTTGTAATGATGGTTGCCATTCCACTTTCGCTAGTTGGTATTCTTATTGGTCACTGGCTGATGGGAGCTTTCTTCACAGCAACTTCAATGATCGGATTAATTGCACTGGCGGGAATAATGGTCCGAAACTCCATACTGCTCATCGACTTTATAAATCTCCGGCTTAAGGACGGAGCGCCGCTAAAAGACGCGGTAATAGAAGCCGGTGCAGTGCGTACCACTCCTATCCTGCTTACTGCCGGAACAGTTGTAATCGGTGCAGTAGTGATCTTATTCGACCCCATTTTCCAGGGTCTGGCAATTTCGCTGATGGGTGGAACAATTGCATCAACATTCTTAACACTGATTATTGTTCCGCTTATTTATTACATGACTGAGAAGAAAAAATACCCGGTAGAAGAAGCTCCGGTTGTTAAAGCCGAAGAAACAGAAATTAACTTAACTAACGAGGAGGAAAATTAAAATGATGAAATTTGTAATTATTCAAAGTGCCGAAGCTTATCATCATGAGCTGGAGCAGATCTTTCGCGACATCCATATCAATTCATACAGCGAAATGCCGGTAGATGGTTTTATGGAAAGTGCTGACGGAAATTCGGATATTTCCAACTGGTTTGGATCATCAAAAAATCCGTACCGCTATTTTATTTCATTTACTTTCCTTGATGAAGAAAAAGCCAATGAACTCCTCCTTCGAATAAAGGCATTCAATGAAGAAACCGAAGGGGTAAGCCCGATAAGTGCTTTTATTTCAGCGATTGAAAAATTTGTGTAAACCATTTTGAAATTAATAACAACTAAAATAGATTACGATGAAAGAGAGAATAATACGTGCAGTTGCAGGAATATTTGTGTTGACAAGCATTCTATTGGCCATATTCGTTAATATTTACTGGCTTGGCCTGGCAGGTTTTGTTGGATTGAATTTATTTCAATCATCAATCACAAAATTTTGTCCGCTGGAGTTTTTCCTGGAAAAGGCCGGAGTAGAATAGCTCTGCAATAAAATGCGTAAAATAAAAGGTTGTCTGTATCAGGCAACCTTTTTTTCTGAAAGTCCCAATCTTTATATGTGTATTGCCGTTTGAGTTTCGTCCGGGAGAACCATCTGGCTTCGATCTGCTTTCTTCGCCGGACGATTTCCCTTTGGTCATTTTAGCCCGGCGCTACGCACCGGGTTATTCACATTCGACGCTTCCAGCGTCATAAAAACTTGCAGT
>NZ_JBFHGM010000038.1:0-27257 GCF_041583095.1 Draconibacterium sp. | reverse complement strand
TAATCTGCTAACTAATCGTTTTACACTGATATTTACTACATTTAACCCCACTATTTTTTGAAACATCTTCGATTGTTGGGTTGTTAATAAAAAATGGTACATGGTTATTCGTTTGGTCAAACATATTATTTCATGAAAAAACTGATATTATTAGTCATTTTGGTCACCTCAATATGCATTATCAGTTGTAATTCGTCCAAAAATTCAGAAGAAATAGCCTCATACACTTACCAGGAGAAAAAAATTGAGATGAGTGATGCCCTGCGGATAAAAATTCCGGATTGGGTTAAAGAAGGAGAAATCTGCTACGGTCTGGTAGTTCAGGTAACCAAAGAAGGGAAACCCGTATCCGGGAAACCGGTAAAAGCCAAAGTGGTTCAAATCGATGAAACCTCGGTAAAAATGAAAGCCCTTGAAACCGTAATTCTATTCGAAGGGGCGGATCGCAACTTAAAGGGAATTAACAAAGGCCAGGTATGGGACGAAAAAGAAGGTGACCTCTACCTCACTTTTTATGAAGCAGTTGAGATGCTTGAGAAAATGGAAATTTATAAGGCTGAGTAACGACACCTCCCAAAATTCAACTATACCATTAAATTTCAGCCAAATACATTCATTATATTTCTATACAATTCTTCCAACACACATTATTTTTTTTACCGGATTAAGAATAATCGATACGAAGAATATTGATTATCTTTAAAATTTTATGGCAAATCGTTAGAATTGCTATTTAAAGACATATAAAAACCGTAAGTTCGACAATTAATATGATAACCAGGAGAAATTAAATTTACGGCACAAAAGAGTCGTTTTCGAATAACAAGTATGAACCAATTTTTTAAGCATACAATTACCCTGATAATTAGCATGCTCCCTTTATATCTGCTTGCCCAAACCACCTATCATATATCAGGAGTTATTGAAAACATTAAAACCAAAGAACACATAGGCCTCGTTGCCATCCAGCTAACTGAACTCAATCGATGGACAACATCCGATTTAAACGGAGAATTCAATTTTGATAATATTCCTGAAGGGAAATATACAATACAAGCCTCATGCTTAGGTTTTGAACGCTATGAAAGTATTGTTGAAATCAGACAAGATTTAAAAAACTATAAACTATCCATGCAGGCAAGTTCTCTTGGCCTGGATGAAATTATCGTTATTGCACGTGAGAATACCAATTTAAGTTCATCTTCAATCATTGAAAATGCAGCTATCGAGCATTCGCAACCCGCTAGTCTGACCGATGTTATGCAATTGGTGCCTGGACAGATCTCGTTAAACCCCGACTTATCAAAAGCCAACCAAATAATAATCAGGGATATAAACACCTATTCAGGTGAGGACAAAACCAGGCAGGCGAATGCCAATGACGCTTTGGGAACTGCCATCATTATAGATGGAACTCCAATGGACAATGATGCCAATATGCAATCGTTAAATACAGCCCAACAGGGCCAATCCGTTGATTTTTCAACAGCAGGTGGTGGTGTCGATCTTCGTCAAATATCTACCGATTATATTGAATCGGTTGAGGTTATCCGCGGAATTCCATCTGTTCAATATGGAGATTTAACAAGCGGTGCAGTGCTGATAAAAACCAAATCGGGGAAAACGCCTCTTAAAGGAAAACTGAAAGCAGATCCGAAAATAAAGCAAGCGGCTATATCAAAAGGAATTTTGCTAAAAGGTGAAAATAAAGGTGCTGTAAATGTTGAATTTGACTATACTCACGCATATGACGATTTACGGCGACCTGCAAGAAGTTATAAACGACTAAACGGACAGTTTGGCTACTCAAATACCTTGTTTAAGAAACACAGGCCTCTCAGTATAAATTTTAAAGGAAACTATTTTCAAACAATCGACAATGAAAAGAAAGATCCTGATCAACGTCAGTTGGAACGTCAGCGAGAAAAAGAATCTGGTGCAGATTTAAAATTATACGGGAAGTGGTCGCTTCAAAAATGGTGGATTGGCAACATTACTTATAACTTTTCGGGTAGTATTACGCAACAAGATTTTTACAGCTATGCATTAAATAACACTTCGGCAACACCTCTACCAACATCCTTCCTTCCGGGCGAATATGCGGTTGAGATTTTACCCTCTCGATATTATTCAGAACTCACCGTTGAAGGTAAACCGTACAATTATTTTGCAACTGTAAAACTCGACTCAAGATTTAAGCTTGGAAGTATGAGCAACTCTGTTATGTATGGTTTTGATTGGCGGGAATCCGGAAACAATGGAGAAGGGAGGCAGTACGATTTAAACCGACCACCATTAAATGCCATCACAACTCGTCCGCGGGCATTTAAGGATATTCCGGCAAGTAAAAAGCTGGCTCTTTTTGCTGAAGACAGAATTAGTTTACCTCTTGGCAATAACACCTTGGAAACTCAAATAGGAATACGTTACAACAATTTCCTACCAAAAGGAATTTTCTCTACCAATGGATTTACATCGTTTGAACCACGAATTAATTTTGCCTACCATATATCTCAAAACTTGACTATCAGAGGAGGCTTCGGGAAAACATCAAAAACTCCCACTATGTTGCACATGTATCCGGATGTCGCTTACATTGATAAAATTAGCTTTAATTATTATCCACCCGATTCACCCGATTTAATAGTGGCTACAACCGAAATTATTGAAGACACCGGTAATCCTGATTTAAAACCGATGACAAATAATAAATATGAATTGGGTGCTGATTTCAATATTTATGGCATAAACTTTATCCTAACCGGATTTCGCGAAAAAATCAGAAATGGCTTTGGTTGGGAAAACCAATACTTTATAATGAATTACCGCAAATGGGATCAATTGGGCAATGGATTTTTGCCAGCTTTTGAGAATGGTGAAATTACCTACGAGGTAAATGGTGAAATGATGACTTTAGGTTGGGATCAGGAAACGGAATTCGAGAGATATATGTCTCCAAAAAATAACTACAGCATCGACAAGAAGGGAGTTGAATATGTTGTTAACTTTGGTCGTATAAATCCGATCAAAACAGAACTCATGGTTGACGGTGCATATTACCATATAAAAAGATCCAGGCATGCAGTTCCAGTAGTGGAAAGAATTACTTCTTCGTACAAGGGAGATTATTTTCCGTATTTAGCTGTATTACCGGGCAACTCCGGGACCATTTCACAACGTTTAAATTCGAATTTCCGAACAATCACTCATATTCCTGAATTAAAAATGATCTTTTCGCTCAACCTACAAACGATTTGGATAAATAAGTCTGAAAGCTTCTGGGAAAACAGTTCAGGATCACCTGTTGCTTATACGAGAGGAGAAAATAACGACAAATTATACGGGCAGTTTACTGTCGGAGAAATTATTTATGTAGATCCTGTAGGTTTTTACGATATGGATATGCAATACTACGAATGGCAGGATAATTACTCGTTTGAAGCCCCCTACTCAACGATGGTAGAAAGACAAGAAGATGATTTTTATGACCAGGAATCGTATCCGACAAACTGGCAACTGAATTTAAAATTGACCAAGGAATTTGGAAAATTTGCGAAGTTGTCGTTTTTTGCGTACAATGTGTTTAATCACCGGCCACTATATAAAAGTAAACGAAGTGGGAATTACACCAGATTAAATCAAATTGCCTACTTTGGAGCAGACCTAACATTTAATTTGTAAATATTAAAAACCGATTTATAGATCATACCATGAGAAAATTTGCACTTATATCCTTATGCTTACTAATGGGTTTATTTCTAATAAACTGTAAAGAGAATGTCACCCCCAGCTATTTAATTACGGTAAAAGTCAATTATCCTGATGGATTTACCGTAACTGATTTCCCTGTGGATGCTGTTGTTACAGCTACCAATACAAATAATACAAGAACGACTACCATATCGGTCACTTCTGATGGTTATGCCATTTTTGAATTGGTAGAAGGAAATTACAATTTTACAACAAGTTTTGTTGCTAACGATAACGATGGCGAGGAATACATTTTTAACGGAATTATATCCAACTACTCTTTAATCTCCGAATCGGAGGTTACAATGGATCTTATTTTAGTAGATAATACCGGAGGTTTTATATTCAAAGAAATCTATTATGCTGGTTCGGTAACTGATGAAGATAAAGGTTATTATTCCGATCAGTTTTTTGAAATTTACAACAATTCGGGAGATACATTATTCGCTGATGGATTGTGTATTGCTCTTCATGAATCAACCTCAACTTCATCACTAACCGCCTGGGTTGACGATAATGGAGAATTGCTTGAAAGAATTCCCTTAACTTTTCAAACATGGATTGTACCGGGAAATGGAATGGAACATCCAATTCTGCCTGGAGAAAGTTTTATTATTGCTCAGGATGGGATTGATCATCAAACCGATGAAATTGGTAATCCCAATTCTCCTGTCAACCTGAGCAACGCAGACTGGGAAACTTACGTCGAATCTTCTGGTAAAGATCTGGATGCTTCTGCAGTACCAAATCTTACATTGGTATACACAACAATTACAACTATATATGATTGGACTGCTTCCAGTTTAGGTCCAGCAACAGTACTTTTCCGACTCCCCGATAATGACTGGGTGGATTATGTTTCTGATGCTAGTAATTTCATGACAAAACCAGGAAGTTCAAGATCAACAGAATACATGATGATTGACAGATCATTTGTTGTTGACGCTGTAGAATGTGCTAAATTTGATGCAGAAGAGGTCTACAAACGTCTGCCTGCCGAATTAGATGCCGGCTATACTTATATTGAAGCTGGTAATAAATCCTCATTATCTGTTCGACGTAAAGCAAAAATGATTATCGGTAACCGAGTAATTTATAAGGATACCAACAATTCTTCGGAAGATTTTCTACACGATTTAACTCCAACACCGGGAGTAAATCCAACCAGTATAGAAGATTAAAGCAGGAATAATTGACTCCACTTGCTATAACAAACTGTTGAAACTTTTAATGTTTCGTTTGAGATGACTAAACTTCAAATCGTATTTATTATGATTTTATCCTTCTTTACTGCAGAAAGGATTTTTGCAAATAATGCGACAAAGGATAGTACATTTTCTTTCAATACATTAAAACTGTTTCAGCTAAAAAACCAATGGCTTAACAGTGGAAATATTGCTGGATTAACTTTTAATGCCAACGAAAACATCGGTGAAGTTTTTGGGGAATACAATTTGGCAGATGGAGATTATAAAAGAGTACGGGAGGCTTCTCATATTGAGAATTACTTACTTTCTACTGAAAGTTACCTGGTAATAAACGATACCTATTTCTACGGGAAATTATCCTACCAATATAGTGATGAAACAGGGAATTTATATACCGGGCTTTTTAATCCGTACAGAGGAAATCCATATGTAATAGGCGATTCCATTCCGGGTGCCAATTTTCACGAAGAAGGTTTTAACCTTTCCGGGGGTGTCGCAAAAAAACTAACTAATAAACTGTCGTTTGGACTATTGGCAGATTACCATATTGGTAAAAGTGCAAAACAAAAAGATCCGCGACCACGAACTGTGATTACTGACTTTTCACTTCGTCCATCAATTATTATCCATTTTCCAAATACTAATCTGGGTTTAGACCTGGGATACAAAAACAGAAAAGAAGATATTGACTACCTTCAGGTGGTAACAGACGATCCCAATCCTACTTATTTTATGTTTAAAGGCATGGGCTTTTACTCTTCGGAAACGGGACAAACAAAATCGCGATATTATAATCAGAATAGTATATCAGCCGGAGTACAGCTTGACACAAAACTTAATGGATTTAGCTCGTTAACAGAAATCAGAGCAACATACAGCAAAGAAATAACCGAAGATGGAACGCGCACAATAAAAAAAGCTGATGCCGGCGATTGGAAAACGTTTCAAGTTGAGCTAAATCAGCAGTTCACCAAACATACTGAAACTTCCATTCAGAAGATTATCTTTCGCACTTCGTTTTTCGATGGTGATGGAATTGAATACATACAAGATGCCATTCTAAATGATGACAATCAAACGGAATACATTACCTTATCAAAAAACCTAAAACTAAACCGAAAGGAGTTCGATGCCGGAGTAAGATTTGATTATTTAAAGCTTGATGACCACGAACAAATTAACTGGGAAACTACTCTACAAGCTCATTACAAATTAAAAGCAGAAAAGTATTATTACATTCCTGAGATTTTTAATGCCGACTATTCGAACCTGGAACTGGGTGTAAAATTTGTAAAAGACTTTTACTTTCGGAAATTTTGTTTGGTTCCAGGAATAGGACTGGATTATCGTTACAATATAGATCATGAGCTAAATCTTTCAAACGACGAAACAATTACCCGCCGACAAAACAAACAACTTTATATCCACGAATTTGAATATCACACAGCCGATTATCTTATGGTCTCACCACAGGTTTATTGTGGATACGAGTTGCCAAAATCGGAAAATATTGACGAACTATTTCTAAAAATCAGATACGAATTCCGGGAAGTAATCGATTCAAATGAAAACATGGGAATCCTAACTGCAAAACTAGGCTTTATGTTTTAAAAGAAGTAAGTGAAATCAGATGAATGCAATTGAATGTAAAAACCTAACCCATTACTACGGCAAAAAGCTGGTTTACGAGAACCTGAGCTTTAGCGTAAAGGAAGGAAGTATACTCGGACTTTTGGGTAAAAACGGTACGGGCAAAACCACTACCATTAACATTTTGAATGGTTTTCTGCAACCGCAAAACGGAGAGTGCCTGATTTATGGAGAGAATACGCAAAACTTATCTCCGCAAAACAAGGCGCGAATTGGATTTCTTATCGAAGGGCACATTCAGTATACCTTTATGAATATTCATCAAATCGAAAAATTTTACTCGAAGTTCTACCCTAAATGGGATAACGAGCCGTACTGGCAACTGATGTCTAAATTGCAGGTTTCTCCAAAGCAAAAAATTTCGACAATGTCGTGCGGGCAACGTTCGCAGGTGGCACTGGGGCTTATTCTGGCACAGGATCCCGATCTGCTTATTCTCGACGATTTTTCAATGGGTCTTGATCCAGGTTATCGACGACTGTTTATCGACTACCTTCGCGAATATGCCAAAGAAAAGAAGAAAACCATTTTCACCACATCCCACATTATTCAGGATATGGAACGCCTGATCGACGATTTGCTGATTATGGATTTTAACCGCGTACTGGCCCAACGCAGTGTAAAATCGTTTATGCAGGAGTTTAAACAGTTTTACCTGGAGCTTGAAAATCCTGCCATAGATATTTCGAACGAGGAGTTTGTAGTTAACAGCGAGAAAGTGAACAACAAGCTGGAGTTGTATACCTACGAGTCGGAGGAAAAGGTTCTGGGCTTCCTAAAAAACAACGGAGTTGCACACAAAAACTTTCGGCAAGTGGAGATGGGGTTGGAAGATGCATTTATTGGACTAACCGGAAAATACTAGCAAAATGTGGAAATCGATTATATACAAAGAATGGCTAAAAATCAAATGGTTTGCAATTATTTACGCAGCACTTGGTATTTTGGTTGTTGGAAATATATTTCTGAAAGTCCAGCACGATTTTGAATTCAGCCAGGAGGCTTATTATTGGTATAGCATTCTTTTCAATCAATACCGGTTTTACGAATACAGTTTATTTAAATTTGTTCCGCTTATTGGAGCATTGGCCATTGCCTTAGCCCAGTATTTTCCCGAAACCGTAAACAAACGAATAAAACTTACTTTTCATTTGCCAATTAACGAAAACAAAGCATTGCTGATGATGATGTTGTTCGGAGCATTTTGCCTGTTCGCCATCGCAGCAGCTCAGCTTCTGCTGTTTACAGGTTTGAGCCTTGTGTATTTTCCTGCAGAGATTGTTCAATCGGCCTTAATTTCAATCGCTCCCTGGTTTTTATGCGGTTTTGTTGTTTATTTCCTGACTGCATTAATCGTTTTGGAGCCGGTATGGAAATACCGTTTTTTATACCTTTTGGTAACTGCCACTTTTGTGCCTCTCTACCTTCAAACAGCCGCTGCGAGAGCCTACTCTCCTGCCCTTCCGCTGTTAAGTGTATTTACGGTTCTTTTATCAGTTGCCTTGTTGTTTTCGGGATACCGGTTTAGAAAAGGAGAAATGTAATATGGTAAAAATCAGCAGATATATTTTAGTTCTTACCGCCATTGTTGGCTTGTCGGTTGTGCTGCCTCAATTTTACCGGATGGCTTTTGAAAAACCAGGCAAAAATCCATTGATACAGTACAGCTGTATCGATCATGACTTTATCATCTTTCGACCGGATGCCGACGATAAATGGACGAACCGCGAAGGAACAAAACTAACACGTGAAGCCTACGAAAAGAAGTTGCCATTCATGTACACACGGCAACTGGTTATGGATGGAACGATGCCCGATTCGATAAATGGAGAAAAAATTAATATCCAACACGCCGGCATATTTCGATCAAACTTTAGGATAACGCCCGATGAAATTCATGCGCCGAACCCCAAACTCTATCCGTTGTTTGAATCACAATCGGGCCGCGCAAATCTGGAAATGCCCAACGACTTTTTCCGCATTACCTGGCGCATGGAATTTATCGATGCCGAAACAAACAGAATTCTCGAAGACAAAAGCCGGATGTTCTCGGCCGTTTTATATAACCGGGATTTTAAGTTCCCGGCAACATCCATAAACGGTATTCCTACCACCCGAAAATCGTACGACGAAGGTTATCTGGTTATAGATTCTGCCAATCAGCTTTTTCATATAAAAATGGTTAAGGGAGAACCTTTTGTTCGCCAGGTTGAACTTCCAACTGGTATGAAGTTCAAAACCATACAGTGTGTTGATTTTAGCGACAAACTTTATTACGCCTATTTATTTACCGAAAATAATGAGCTGTATGTATTGACTCCCTACGATTATATGCTGGAGAAATTTGAGGTTGATGATCTCAATCCTGATAAATACGAAATTCGAATCTACGGCGATTATTTTAATTTTAATGTTATAACAATTGGCAACGGATTTATAAGAACGCAGGTTGTAGACCGCGACCATAACAAGGTTGACGAATATGCTGAAACCCGCCCGATTTACGATACAAGCACCGACGGAAAAATTGCACAGTTGCTGTTCCCCGCCGAATTAAAAATGACTGATGACAATTCGAGCTATGTGAATTTCTTTCTAAAAATGAGCAAATCGTATTGGTGGCTTGTTTTAAGTCTGGTACTAATTATTGCGCAATCCTTCATCATCCGGCAGCGAAAGAAAAATATCAGAACCGAAATTATTGACCTCATGCTTATTGGACTTACCGGAATATTTGGTTTTATCGCCGTAAATATCTTTCCCAATAAATTCATTGATTAAAGAACAAGCAAACTTCCAAGAGTAAGCATCAGTGGATGTTTTTTATACCTTCGCCGCAAATAACAAACAAATGGATTACCAAAAAATAAGTATACAAATCACCCCTTTTCAAGAATGGTTACGCGATGTTTTAAATGCTCAACTGGCCGAAATTGGTTTTGATAGTTTTGTGGAAACCGAAACCGGATTCGACGCATTTATTCCTGCAACTTCATACTCCGAAGAAAGATTGAATGAAGTTCTGGAAGATTTCTCCGGCGATTTTTCTTTTGAAATTCAATCGGAGTTTATCGCCGATCAGAACTGGAATAAAGAGTGGGAAAAGAACTATTTCAAACCACTGATGATTGGCGGCGAATGTCTGATCCGGGCACCTTTCCACACGGAATATCCAGAGGCAAAATACGAAATAGTAATAGAGCCCAACATGGCTTTTGGTACCGGAAACCATGAAACCACAGCGTCAATAATCGCATTGATTTTGCAGAACTACCTCACCGGAAAAACCATTTTGGATATGGGCTGCGGTACGGGAATCCTTGGCATTTTGGCCTCGATGAAAGGTGCCAGGCAAATTACGTCCATCGACATCGACAAATGGTCGTACGAAGGAACACGCGAAAATGCGGCCTTAAATAATATCACCAATATCAATGCAAAACTGGGAGACGCCGGCCTGCTTGGAAACGAGAAGTTTGATTTGATTTTCGCCAACATTCATAAAAATGTATTGCTAAACGACATGGAAGCATACTACAATGTATTGAACGATGGCGGAACGCTGATAATGAGTGGTTTTTACACCGAAGACATCAAAGATATTAGAACAAAGGCCGAAAGCCTGGGAATGAAAGATGCCGGTTTTGTGGAGAAAAATAACTGGGTAGCCCATTCGTTTATTAAAAAAGATTGATGAAGATGAAAATAAATTGATTAAAGATTGACTGATTCGTCTTTGTTCTTTAATCAATCTGCTCAATCTCATTCAATCTACTATCAATCTTATAAAACAAACCATGCAAGACCTTTTTAATTACTTTGTGAAACGTTGCGATTCGTTGCATGAGAACGAGGTGCCTAAATCGATTACCGGCAGGTTAAAAAGACTCAACCGTAAAGACAGGGAGGCATTAAAAAAGCTGCTTATTGAAAAGGGAAAAGAGCTGGAAGCGTCCGGTCACAGCCAGGTAGTTTCGTGGTTGGAAACCAGCCTTAACCTAATTAATGAACATGCTTTTCACTTTAACAAAGTATTTTTCAGCCCGGGAAACGACATTAAAAATGAGATAAAAACCCTGCTCGATCACGCCTCACAAACCGTTGACCTGTGCATTTTTACAATTACTGATAACGAACTGGCGCGTAGAATAGTTTCCTGCCATAAACGTGGAGTAAAAGTGCGGATCATTACCGACGATGAGAAAATGGAAGATAATGGCTCTGAAATTGCCAAACTAGCCGAAGCCGGAATTCCTGTAAAAATCGATCATTCGCATTATCACATGCACAATAAATTTGGCATTATAGATAATAAAATTGCAATAACCGGAAGTTTTAACTGGACTTACACCGCCACCAAACACAACCAGGAAAACCTGGTGGCTACCACAAAATTTGAGATTGTAGAACAATACTACGGAGAGTTTAACCGCCTGTGGAAAGAGCTATACGATTTTAAAGTATTATAATTTTGGCACCGCTTCATGACGAGGTAACTCCCAAATCTCAAGATCACGAATTTCTTTCCCGTCGATTACAAAACGCAAGGCAGTACAAACTTTATGAAAGCCTTTGTATCCGGCAGCTCCGGGATTCATATGTAAAAAATTGAGCTTTTTATCAAAAATCACTTTTAAAATATGCGAATGTCCACTGATAAAAAGATCGGGCGAATTGGTGTAAATATCCGGTTTTACATAGCGCTCGTAACGCCCCGGATAACCGCCGATATGCGTTATCCAAACATCCACCTCCTCGCATTTAAAACGCTGGTGCATCGGATGAACCACACGAACATCCTGTCCGTCAATGTTGCCGTAAACACCTCTCAAAGGTTTAAAATCAGCCAATCGATCTGCAGTTTCGATATTCCCAAAATCTCCGGCATGCCAAATCTCATCCACCTTATCGAAAAAAGTAAAAATACGCTCGTGAATAAATCCGTGTGTGTCCGATAACAGTCCAATTCGTCTCATTAAAATTTGTCTTATTGCTACAAATTAAGTTAAATTTGTTTTAGACAACTTCCACTGCTTAATTAAAAACCGAATTTAGCTTTTTATAATTCCGTTTTGGCCGGGAAGATTCATTTAAAATAAAACAGACACTATGATTGCAATTGTAGCCAAATTTATAGTACACAAAGGACAGGAATCAACATTTTTGAAACTCATTGAAGAATTAGGAGAAGCATCGCGTGCAGAAGATGGAAACATTGAATATGTATTGCATAAAAAAGTGGACGATCCCTTGACGTTTTGCCTTATTGAAAAATGGAAAGATCAGGCCGCGATCGATTTTCACAACAATACTCCGCATTTTACCGGTACTGTTCCTAAAATTGTTGAATTGGCAGAAGTTAGCATTGACCTTTACGAACCGGTTTAAAAATAGCTAACCAGGCCGTTGCTCCACTCAGGTTTGGCTTCGGTCTTTAATTTATATATATGAAACAAGTAGTAATCGTACGACATGGCAAAGCTGTACCTTACGGGTACGAAGATGATTTTACACGCGACCTGCGTGAACGCGGTAAAAACGACGCTAAACTGATAAGTCAGGATTTGAAAAAACAAGGGATAGTTCCGGATACCATTATTTCCAGTCCTGCCAAACGAGCGTTTAAAACGGCCATGATATTTGCCGAGAACCTCGACTTCAAACGTCAGGACATTATTACTGTTGAAGATATCTACGACGGGCTTAGCACCAACGAATTTTTGGAGCTGATACACAAACTACCCCCGGGTTCCAATACGGTATTCTTTTTCGGGCATAATCCAGGCTTTTATTACTACGTGTGCAATTTGCTCGAAGAATTTTACAGCGACATGCCAACCTCATCAACCGTTGGAATAAATTTCGATGTTGAAAGCTGGGATCAGGTAGAAGCAAGAAGCGGGAAGCTGGCATTCCATCTTGTTCCACGTATGTTTAAATAGCAGTTTTTATTTTCACTTATTAAACTTTCGTTTACTTAAATCGCTGAAACTTCCTGTTATTACTTAATTATATTTTCTAAATTAGCACTACTTTTGCGTAAGTTTCCTATTCTATATTCCAATCAATCAGCCTATTGGATCGAATTGCTTATGTAGAATGGAGAAATCGACAAAAAAACTCAAACTACAAGAAGAAATTGTTGTTAGGAATGACATACAATGTAAACAGAAAATAGGATAAAACATGGATGAATTTTTGGCCGCAAGAATGCAAATGGCCGTTTCGTTAGGATTTCACATCGTATTTGCCTGCATAGGAATGGTAATGCCGTGGTTTATGTTTGTTGCCGAGTGGAAGTGGCTGCGAACAAAAAATCCGGTTTATCTCGACCTGGCAAAAGCATGGGCAAAAGGTGTGGCAATATTTTTTGCCGTGGGTGCCGTTTCAGGTACCGTATTATCGTTTGAGTTAGGTATGTTATGGCCCACATTTATGGAGCACGCCGGGCCAATTTTCGGGATGCCCTTTTCGTGGGAAGGTACAGCTTTCTTTGTGGAAGCCATCGCTCTCGGATTGTTTCTTTATGGTTGGAAACGCCTGAACAAATGGGTTCACCTCTACACCGGAATGGTTGTAGGAATTTCAGGTGTGCTTTCAGGAATTTTTGTGGTTTCGGCCAATGCCTGGATGAATGCTCCTTCGGGTTTCGACTGGATTAACGGACAAGCTTTTAATATCGATCCTGTAAAAGCGATGTTTAACAAAGCCTGGTTCTCGCAGGCGCATCACATGACCATTGCAGCCTTTTCGGCAACCGGATTTGCCGTGGCCGGAGTGCATGCAGTTTTGTACATGAAAAATAAGCTGGAGATTCACGCCAAAGCCATAACAATAGCGCTGGCATTCGCATCAGTGGCTGCTGTTCTGCAACCCATAAGTGGTGACCTCGCTGCTAAAAACGTTGCCAAACTGCAACCTGCAAAACTGGCTGCTTTCGAGTCGCATTTTAAAACAGAGGAAAAAGCATCGCTAATTATCGGCGGAATTCCTGATGTTGAAAACCGCGAAGTAAAATACGCCATTAAACTGCCCGGATTCCTGAGTTTTCTTGCTCACGGCGATTTTAATGCTGAAGTAAAAGGACTGGAAGAATTTCCGGAAGAAGAATGGCCACCGGTACCGATTACCCACTATTCTTTCCAGTTAATGGTCGGGATCGGAATGTTTCTGATGTTGATTGCCGCACTGTTTTTTGCCGGAACCTACAAATGGAAACACTGGCTGGAGAAGAAATGGTGGCTGCGTTTGCTGGTCATTGCAACTCCGCTAGGTTTTATTGCCGTTGAAGCTGGCTGGGTAGTTACCGAAGTGGGACGCCAGCCGTGGATCATCTATGGCATTATGAAAACAAAAGATTCGTTAACACCGATGCCGGGCATCCAGTACACTTTTTACACCATTACTGCGGTTTATGTCATACTAACTTTTGTAGTTACCTGGCTGTTGAGCCGCCAAATACAACTATTACAATCAAAATATCTGAAAAATGGCTGAAGCTAATCTCATTATACTGGTTATTTGTTTAATGCTTTACGTTTTACTTGGCGGTGCCGATTTTGGCGGCGGAATTCTCGAACTTTTATCAAGAGGTAAAGCATCAAAAATTGTGTCGCGAGCCATTGCTCCGGTTTGGGAAGCCAACCACGTGTGGCTTATTTTGGTGGTTGTAATCCTGTTTGTTGGATTCCCGTCGGTTTATTCCACCGTTCTTACGGCTTTGCACATTCCTGTGCTGTTGGTGCTGCTTGGTATTATTGCCCGCGGATCAGCGTTTACTTTCCGCCATTACGATATCGACGAAGAACGTCCGAAAGCTATTTATTCGGCCATATTTCGCTACTCCAGTGTTTTCACCACTTTCTTTTTGGGCGTTACGGTTGGAGGACTGATATTGGGCGAAATCTCAATGGATTATCAGCTTGGTTTTTATACTGTTTACATCCATCCGTGGTTGAACTGGTTCTCGGTAAGTATGGGCTTGTTTATGGTATTGCTATTTGCCTTTCTGGCTGGTATTTTTACCGTTAGCGAAATTGAAGACAAAGACTACATCATCTACTTTACCCGCATGACCAAACGCCTGTTGATCTCGTTGGTGGTAATGGGAGCAATAGTTTTTGCAACAGCCAAAGTTGCCGGTCATCCACTGCTAAAAGACTTTATCAACTCGCCCATAAGCGTAGCCTGTATTGTTATCGCCACGCTGGCACTTCCGGCGTTCTGGTATTTTCTGAATAAAAACAAAGGCAACTGGCTACGGTTAACTGCCGGTCTTCAAACTACGCTGATTGTTACCGGATGGTTTGCGATTCAGTTTCCCGTGTTGGTAAAAACAAACAGCGGCCACGATATTACCGTTCAGGCAGCAAAAGCACCGGATCAAGTACAGCTATTCTTATTGATTGCATTAATCGTTGGTGTGTTGATCATTTTCCCGGCAATGGGATTTTTGTATAAAACGTTTAAGTTTAGTGAAGAACCGGAATCGTAATTTACCTTTCGGGTTGTTCCTGATTTCGAAAAAATCAGAATAACATTTTTACTAACTTTGGCACTTGAAAAAGTTTTGAATCCATGCAGTTATTTTATGTTCCTACTATTTCAGGTGCCGAAGTTATTTTAGATGAAACCGAATCGAAACATGCCGTTCGTGTTCTTCGCTTAAAAGAAGGCGACGAGATTGAGCTGATAGATGGTAAAGGTGGATTCTACAAAGCAAGAATTCAGAATGCCAATCCAAAAAAATGCCAACTCAGCATTATTGATTCGCAAACGGAATTTGGCAAAAAGGATTTTCATTTACACATTGCCATTGCACCTACCAAAAATATCGACCGCACAGAATGGTTTTTGGAAAAATGCACCGAAATCGGGATCGACGAGGTTACCCCTCTCCTTTCGGAACATTCGGAACGTAAAGTGATAAAACCCGAGCGTTTGGAAAAGATACTGGTTTCGGCCATGAAACAATCGGTGAAAGCTTACCTTCCGAAACTCAATGAATTGACTAAACTTTCCGACCTCTTATCACAAGCTACAGAAACAAAAAAATTTATTGCCCATTGCAATGAGGGCGAAAAACCTCATCTAAAAAACCTAGTAAAACCGGGTGAAGAAGTGCTTATACTGATTGGTCCTGAAGGTGACTTTAGTCCCGAGGAAGTGGAACTCGCTTTGGAAAATGGACTTGAAGCCATATCATTGGGAAATGCCCGCCTGCGAACAGAGACCGCCGGAGTTGTGGCCTGCCACATTGTAAACCTGGCAAACGACTAACAGGGCAATTATTAAGATCTGAGTCTTTTAGCTACTGATCATTCCTGAGTTTTATATACTGCGCCGGCGTATCCATGTCTTCTAAAATATCGCCGCACGCAATAGCTTTTACCTGATGTATGTAATTCCTGAAGATCGCTTTTGCACCTTGTTTCCCGCTTAATTCCGAGAGTTCATTAAAGTAAAACCGGTCGAATATTACCGGAACGCCCTGCCATCCCGATTCTGCTTGCGATACGATAATATGCTGTTTACCTGGTTCGAAATCAGCAAGTAGCGTATTTAAATGATCAGTTGTAATCAAGGGCTGGTCAATCAAAGTAATCAGCACACCATTACATGCAGGAAACTGTTGTTCTACGAATTTGACACCCGCAGCAATGGAAGTTCCCATACCTTGTTTCCAATTTTCGTTTATTGTGAATTCAACCGGCAAATCGTTAAGTAATGGAATAATATTTTCGGCCTGATTTCCTAAAACCACAACTACCGGATTGCCTGTGGCTAACAAGGTGTTTAACTGGTGTTCAATTAACTTTTGTTCCCCCCAGGGCAATAGTGGTTTTGGCTGCCCCATTCTTGAGGAAGCACCTGCTGCCAGCAATACTATTGGAATATTATTCATGAATTGCACCCATTTTTTCGCGCAAAGCCACGGGTTTTTGCTTACGTACCACGCTTAATATTTCAGCCAGAACTGAAATCGAAATCTCAGCAGCATTTTCAGCGCCAATGTTTATTCCGGCCGGTCCGTGGATTTGCTCAATAAACTCAAACGAAAGATCAGGGACCTGCTCCAATAACATCGAAATAATACGTTCCCTGCGGTTTACTGAGCCCAGCAAACCAATGTAAGCCGGATTAATATCTTTTAAAGCCATTAAATACTGAACATCCTTATTAAAACTGTGTGTCATTAAAACCACTGCAGTTTGTTCATCGATGGCAGAAGTGTCGATAGCATCAAACGAAGGAGTGATCAACGCTGCTGCTCCCGGAAAATAATCGCATGATTTCGATTCCTCCGGCGAAGCGACCACTGTCACCTCCCACCCCAGTAATTTTGCGGCCTGACTGAGTTGAACGGCATCATGCTCGGCGCCAAAAATAAAGAGCTGGAATAAAGGCTCGAAAGTTTGTGAGAAACACTTTTGTGTACCTGATCTCTCTATTCTAAAACCGGGATTCAGTGAATAGTCAGTGCCATTTATACGAAGTACCGAACCTACATCATTATACTCACCCACTTCGGTATAAAAAAACGAATCCATCCGGAAGGGCTTTCTGCTTTCCAACTGAATTTCAAAAGCTTTCATAAGTTCTTCCGAAAGAAAAGCAGGTTCAATCAAAACATGGATAACACCTTCGCAACCAATCCGGTACCGGCCATCGTAAGTAATAACTTTTGGTTTGTTGGTACGGAAAACACTTTGTGCCTGTCGTTCAATTTCGCTTTCCACACAACCGCCGCTAACTGCTCCAGCATATTCTCCATCTTCGCGGATCAGCATTCGAACACCGGGCCTGCGGTATGATGAACCTTCGAGATCAACCACAGAAACGAATACAGCTTTTTTGCCCAGTTGTTGCCAGTTTTTAAGGGTGTTAAACAGTAGTCTTAGTTCGTGCGTCATATCAAAAACGTTAAAGGTTAGTTTCGCGTGGTAAATTTTAATTCACCTAAATAAAAATACATCAAATATTTATAAACCAACACTATAACAAGAAAATCATTATTACTGTTCAATAAAATACTAATCTTCGATGGATAATTCCCGACTAACTAAAAATTGTCACAATCAAAATACCTATTAGTCTGAATTAACTGAACAAATCAGCGATTTTCAAGTGAAATAGACATGTTGAAAATTGAAGATAAACTGGGCAGAAGATTTGAAAAACTAAGGATAAGTCTCCTGAACTCGTGTAATTTTTCATGCGTTTATTGTGTTGACAATGAGTTTGATGAAAATGCAAACCTTCAACCCGATCAAAACGGCGCTGATCAACCTATTTCAGTGGAAGAATTTACACAATTAATTCAGGCAGTACACCGCTTAACGGGCCTTAAAAGCGTTCGGTTAACCGGCGGCGAACCTTTGCTTTATTCCAATCTTTACCCACTTATTGAAAACATTAAAAAGCTCGGGATTAACGATATCCGTTTAACCACTAATGCGTTTTTCCTGAAAGAAAATGCCGAAAAACTGGTGAATGCGGGAGTAAATTCAATCAACATTTCGGTGGATGCCATCGATAACAAAACCTTTGGGAAAATCATTCGCCGATCGGATACATCGCGGGTTTTCCAGGGTATTGAAGCAGCTGCTAAGGCAGGATTAAATATAAAACTGAATGCGGTTATCATGCGGGGGAAAAACGATTCGCAAATTGTTCCGCTACTTGATTATGCTACAGAACTGGGGGTAAAAATCCGCTACCTGGAATTGATGAAAATGGGGCATTTATATCATTCGGAGAACGGACTTTTCTTTCCGGAGAAGGAGATTCTTTCAACGATTCAGGAAAAATACGAAATTGAAGAAATGAAGCGCGAGCACGCATCAACAGCGCATTACTGGCGCACTTCAAAGGGTGGAGTTTTTGGGATTATTGCCAATGAATCGACACCATTTTGTCACGACTGTAACCGTTTACGCTTGGATAGCAACGGCTACTTTTTTGGCTGTTTGAGCAATGCTCATGGCGAAAAACTGATGCCGTATATCGATAACAAACAGCTACTTGCTGAGAAACTTAAAGGATTACTTCTGCTTAAACAAGCGGTAAAATTCCACGGCAGTAAATTATCAATGAGAAATATAGGAGGCTAAAATGAATAGAAAGATTGTATGTTTTGCGGGACTGAAGAAGTTCTTTGGCGACGAAACCAGCGTTGAAGTGGCTCCGGAAGAAAGTTATGCCAACTTATTGGAAAAACTTGGAGGCATAAACCCGGAAGCAAAAGAGGTACTGACCAGCTGCCGGATTGCGGTGAACGAAAAATTTGTACCACTCGATGAAACGATAAAAGACCAAACCACATTGTTTTTAATTCCTCCATCAAGCGGAGGATAAATCAATAGATATGAAGCACATTCTAAATACAGCGATCAATTACAGCGAACTGTTTGATGACTTCAGGCATCCGCATAGTGGTGCGGTAGTGCTGTTTAGCGGCGAAGTTCGTGATAACAATAAAGGCCGGGCAGTAACGCATTTGGAATACGAAGCCTACGCGCCAATGGCCGATAAAATGATTAGCGAGATACTGGAAGAAGCAAAATCGCGCTTTAAGCTTAACCAGGCAGCCTGCGTTCATCGTGTTGGGCGTGTGGAGATCAGCGGCTGTGCGGTTGTGGTAATTACCGGATCGGGACACCGAAAAGAAGCTTATGATGCCAACCGTTACATTATCGACCGCGTGAAAAATGAAGTGCCCATCTGGAAACATGAGTTTTTTGCCGACGGAACAAGCGAATGGGGCCAAAACTGCGATTGCGTAAGCGACGAACACCATCACCACCATAATAATCACCATTATGAAAGAGCTGAATAACGAAGACCGGACACGATTTACACGTCATTTTTCCTTATCGGAAATTGGCCTTACCGGCCAGCTAAAACTGAAAAATGCACGTGTATTGGTAATTGGTGCCGGCGGACTGGGAAGTCCGTTGCTGGTGTACCTGGCAGCTGCCGGAATTGGCAACATCGGCATTGTTGACGATGATGTGGTGAGTACCTCGAACCTGCAACGACAAATACTTTATACCTCTGAAGAAGTGGGTCAAAAGAAGGTGGAGATCGCTGCCCAAAAGATAAAGGCCTTGTATCCCGAAATTGAGGTTCAGCCATTTGACACAAAACTGGATGAATCCAACGCAGAAGAGCTTTTTCAGCAATACGATGTGATTGCCGACTGCACCGATAATTACAAAACCCGGCTGCTGATCGGTTTAAAATCGGCAAGTTTAAACAAGCCACTGGCTTTTGCTTCGGTGCTAAATTACGAGGGGCAAATTAGTGTATTTAATTACCAGAATGGTCCTGTTTATACCAATCTGTTTCCAACAACCCCAAAAGACGGAATTTACAAGGAAGCTGACATTGGCCTTTTAGGTGTTTTGCCTGGAATAACCGGAACGCTGCAGGCTAATGAAATCATAAAAATAATTACCGGTTACGGTGAAGTAATTAGCGGAAAACTATTGGTGTTTAATATCCGCGATAACCGGTTTAATTTGTTTCGGTTTTGAGTATAGGTGGAACGCTGATGACACTGATTTAGCAGATAATCACAGATAAATCAGCGAAAATCAGTTCGATCCGCGTCATCTGCGTTCTATTCCTAGATCTATCCAATACTGTTTTTCACAAATGGCTGATGATAATAGCGCTCTCCGTTGGCTTTGTATAAAGCGTTGGCCAGCGCTCCCATCACCGGAGGATAAGGTGGTTCTCCCAACCCGGTCGGGTCGATATTGTTTTCAACAAAATGTACTTCTATTTCTTTGGGTGCTTCGCCATGCCTGATCAAACGGTACATATCGAAATTGTTTTGTTCCGGCTGGCCTTCACTAAAAGTCAATCCGCTGTACATGGCGTGGCCTATTCCATCCACAATACTTCCTTCCGTCATGTTAACCGCAGCATCGGGATTTACCACAATTCCACAATCAACCGAAGCATATACTTTTTCAATTACCTGCTCTCCATCTTTGTTGGCAATATCCACCACATTTGCCACATACGAATTGTGACAGAAATAAGCAGCCACACCCCGGCTTTTACCTTCGGAGTTGGTATCCCAGCCCGATTTCTCGCGAACCTGTTCCAAAACGCCGGCATAACGGGCTGCATCATAATCGTTGTTGCTGCCCACCGGATTTTCCTGTGCGCGTTTCAGCAAATCGAGGCGAAACTGAATCGGATCTTTGCCTGCAGCTTCGGCCACCTCATCTAGGAACGACTGTTCGGCTACAGCATTAAAATTGGAGCCGGGAGCACGGAAAGCACCGGTACTTATATTTGTACCCACTGAGAAACTTTCGGCAAGGTAGTTATCTACTGCTCCTGCCGGAAAACGGTTGGCATGCAGCGGACTGTCGGGGATACCTCCCATTCGAACATGGAAACCAATCAGGTTATTATCGGCATCCAGCGCTGCACGGTATAAAGCATGATAAGCCGGACGATAAATTCCGTACGACATATCGTCTTCGCGCGAGTAGATCAACTTTACAGGTGCTTTCACCTTTTGTGAAATAACAGCTGCTTCCACCATAAAGTGGCCATACAGCCGTCGTCCGAAACCACCCCCCATACGGGTCATTTGCACATCCACTTTTTCCAATGGCAACCCCAAACGGGCGGCAACCGTTTTCTCCATAAACTCCGGCGTTTGAGTCGGGCCTGCCAACAGGGCAAAATCATCTTTTACGTCGGCAAAAAAGTTCATGGGTTCCATTGGGTTGTGCGCCTGAAATGGTGCAGTATAAGTACGTTCAATCACTTTGGCAGCCTTTTTAAACGCTTCTTCAGGATTTCCGTCGCGGCGCCGTTCCCGACTGGCTGTGGCAGCTGCTTCTTCCATTTTTTTGTAATGATCGGCAGTGTTTTCCTTACCTACAGGAACACCCTGCGAATTGTCTTCCGCGATAGGCTCCCACTCCACGTTTAGCATCAGTTTGGCATTCATCACCTCCCAGGTTGATTTACCAACTACAGCCACTAATTCGGTAAAAGATGTTATATCAGACCACTGCCATTCGTAGTCGTCGTTATACGTTTTTATGGCAAAAACATCAATTATCCCGGGCATTGCTTTTGCCTCGGTGGCATCAAACGATTTCAGTTTCATTCCAAAAGCCGGTGGATGCTCGATCATGGCAATCACCATTCCTTCGGCTTTATAATCCAGGCCAAACAAAGGTTTTCCGGTAACTATTTTTGGGCCATCCACATTTTTTCGTGAGGTACCAATAATCGTAAAATCCTTTATCTCTTTTAATTCAACCTCTTCAGGAACGGTCAGTTCTGCTGCGGCAGAGGCCATTTCACCATAACCGGCTTCTTTTCCGCTGCCCGTATGATATAAAACTCCGGCTTCGGTAGTAATTTCATCAACCGGAACTTTCCATTCGTGGGCAGCAGCCTCGCGTAACATCCTGCGGGCGGTTGCACCTGCCATTCGGAGTCCGTTCCACCCTTGACGGATAGACTGGCTACCTCCTGCCAACTGCCGGGTGAAAATATCGGTATTTAGCGGCGCCTGTTCTACCATTACAAACTTCCAGTCAATATCCAGTTCATCGGCCACAATCATTGGCATCGATGTTTTTACATTCTGGCCAATTTCGGGGTTGGGCGACATAATGGTAACCGCACCGTTGTTCCCGATCTTTAAAAAACCGTTTAGCTCATACCATTCATCGGGCATGGTTAATTGTTTGGGCGAATCGGTGGTGCAAGCCGGAGCCAGCCAACTAAAAGTCAGCAGTAATCCGCCACCGGCCAATGCCGAACTTCGTATAAAAGAACGTCTATCGAGTTTTGTTTTAACCGTTGTCATGTGAAATGATTTTAATGTTAGTGAATGCGAAAAGCGTAGTACCTGTGCGGTGCGGATTAAGAATTAGCGGCTGCTTTAATGGCCTTTTTAATCCGTGTGTAGGTTCCGCACCGGCAAATATTACCATGCATGGCCATCTCAATTTCTTCGTCGCTGGGCGATGGATTCGCATTTAATAATCCCGCAGCGTTCATAATTTGTCCGCTTTGGCAGTAACCGCATTGCGGCACATCTTCTTCGATCCAGGCTTTTTGAAGCGGGTGATCCCCGTTTTCCGAAAGTCCTTCGATTGTTGTGATTTCCTTGTCGCCCACCGAGTCGACAAAAGTAATACACGAACGTGCTGCAAATCCGTCGACAAGGATGGTACATGCACCACATTGCGCAATTCCGCAGCCAAATTTTGTTCCTACTAAATCCAGATGATCTCTGAGTACCCAAAGCATTGGAGTTGACGGATCAACATCCACTTCATGCTGTTTTCCGTTGATGTTTAGATGAAATACTGCCATATTATTTATCGATTTTAAACCATGTTACGAAGCTTAAACAGTAAGATATACAGTTTTTTAGATATTTTACTAACACCCTTTACAACAAAGACTTATCGTAAATGTTCAGGAATAAATAAAGAATTATGAAAGAGGCCCCGGTTCTGCACCACATGGTTGTTTCACTGTCGTTTATTGTGGCTTGAATATTTAGTAGTGAGTAGTAAGTAGCAAAAAGCAATACCAGTTTATTGAACATTACCAACAAAAGTACCGTTGTCGCAGTACGAAAGTAGTTTTGAGAACTATTTGATGGCAGCGTACGCCTGCGAAAGCAGTAAATAATAGTCTGGAAAGGTTTCGTAATCCTACAAAAGCAGTAAACTGACCATTTTGATAGTAGTGTAGCACTACGATAGCAGTAAATTGACCATTTTGATAGTAGCGTAGCTCTACAATAGCAGTAAAATGACCATTTTGATAGTAGCGTAGCTCTACAATAGCAGTAAATTGACCATTTTGATAGTAGCGTAGCTCTACAATAGCAGTAAATTGACCATTTTGATAGTAGCGTAGCTCTACAATAGCAGTAAAATGACCATTTTGATAGTAGCGTACCTTTACAAAAGCAGTAAAATGACCGTTTTGAAAGCAGCGCATCCCAGCGAAAGCTACAAAATGGCGAATGGGGAGCTCTTGTAGCCAGGCAGTTAGGTATTTTTTATTGGTCGGGTACTTTTCGGAAACCCGCCCACAGTAAGGCATACCAACCAAAGACGAAATAAACCACTCGCGAGCATAAATTCGGGAACTAAAGCAATGTTGTTTTATTTTTTTATTATGCTAACTTTAAGCTCCGAACAAAAACCATAGCCGTTGAATACGCGCCCAAATAGTACATTTACCAAAAAAGTACGGTTATACACCCAAAATGGACGGATAACCTCCCCCAATAGAAGAGTGATAATCCTACTTGTTAAGTTCACTTAAGTTACAAGTCTTTTGAAAATAGGAAACATAATCAAAAACATAACGCAAGTTTCGCACAGTTAAATTGACAATGAAGAGATTTTTAGAAAAAATAAGGTTGATTGAGTATCTAACAACAGAATTAGAAATTCAGAAAAACGAATTCGTTACTAAGTTCAAGAATTATGTCGATGAAGGAGATATAGGATATTTTTCGGGTGCATTCGACGTTTTTTCATCAAGCAAAAATGAATTTAAAGGACACGTTGGATATGAAAACTTTAAGATTAAAAGACGAAGACGCTTTTTCGATATGAATATGAATTTTGCGATTGCAAAGGGAAAATATAGACAGAAAGGTGATAAATTGACCATTGAAGCAGAAATCAACGGCTTCAGTGGAATGATGATTCCTTTTTACATTTTCATTATAATATTTTATTCGATTTTCATTTTTGGCTTTTTTATGGCAGACAATATTGAAGGAACGGAGCAAATATTTATTGTACCGTTTATATGTATACATGCACTTTTTATGTTTGGGATTCCATATTTCATGATGAGAAGAAGTACACAAAGATTAAAACATGAACTTGAACGAGAATTCTATTATATGACAAAAAAATAGAAGATTTCTTACGACACATGGCTGGGGTTGTGGATTCGTCAAGTCGAATCTCGTACCAACCTCGGTATCGGTCGCTGTAATTCATTTTCTGGCATCCTGCATATAAAAATTTAACTTTGAGAGATAGAAAATTATACCCGGTGTTTTACTGATTAGTGGCGATCGTCACGGTGCCCGTGGTTTTACAATACCAGGAACATCAGGTTTTACGTTTTATGAATTTGAAGCAGCTTCGCTCGGAGGAGTACCCGGACCTCCGGCAATGGCTAACGACACTTCAAATCAATTATTCGGGTATCATGGTGAAGGTTTAAAAGCTTTTGGTGAATTTACTTTTAATACACAGGAAAATAAACCTCAAGTGACGTTTAGATTAATTGATGAATTCGGGAGTGTTATGGAAAAACATATTTTATCATACGATATGTTAACTCCCAAAAAACAATAAGGTAAATTGAAATTATCAGAGTTTGGCAGCAACCAGCTCATTGTCGGCTTGTTTTTTACCGATAAGTTCAATTTCGGCCAATTGTAAAACAGCTCTGCCAAAACGATCTACTCCCTTATGAGTGAGATCAAAGCGATAAATTCTATAGGCACGAGAATTATCCAAAAGAAATTCAAGTGTTTGTCCGCGATCGGAAAAATTTTCATCAACACGTGTATCGATAGCAGTAAACTCTACTCCATCGTTCGAGCCTTTAAGTACCCAGTCTTTTGGGTCGCGCATAGGCGCATCATTAGCAGAAGTTATGGTGTATTTTTCCAGTTGATATACATCCTCCATTTCGAACTGTATCCAGGCGGAGGAATTAAAGGTCAGGAATTTTGTGCCCGGGTTATTATCAATACTGTTTTTCACCCCTTCGCCGGATGGCGAGTCGTTGTACTGACAAGTAACTTTGCCGGCTAAATCAGTAATATCCATCGTTGCATACGGATCAATAACCTTAACCAGCTGCTTTAATGAACATGTATCTTTTTTCCCGTTTTGTTCTACTACAAGCGATATGGTATAATCACCCGAATTAGCGTAAGTTACTACCGGCGACTTTTCAGTGCTTGTTGCAGGTATTCCTCCCTCGAAAGTCCAGTTGTAGCTAATTCCATCCTTGATTAATGGTGAAAAAGTAACGGTTTCGTTCTGTAAAATACTAAAGGCCGATGGGTTAAACCACGCTTTTAGCTCTTCCGCATTATCCCAGGGATAAGCAGCCACTTCGTTCTGATATAGCTTCCATAGCACATCAGCAGACATGCCGTACAAGTCTTCGGTAACCGCCGATAGCGTCCAGGTTTCATATTCTTCCGCAGTACGATTGATATCTTTTAGAAAGTTATTACTCAGATTTTTATATATCCACAAATAAAAAAATGCGGTTGTATTATAACCATCGCGGAAAGTTCCTCCCTGTTTCGGAAAACGTTCGGGATTAAAGCCACCTGTATTTAAACGGCTTAAATCGGCGGTACCTTCTATAAAACCAAAACATTCAGTACCTCCGTTGTAGCCACCGGCATTTTTGGGTTCATTTTGTAACCCATGCGTTATTTCGTGACACAAAACTCCATATATTTCATCACGTGCCACATCCATACCATGCTTATTAATAAAAGTAACCAGGTAGTTTAAATCAAAACCTATTTCGATGTGCGGTACACTGCCACCTTTATAAGAAAGTGCTCCCCCATCGTTCAGTTTATAAGTAATCTCTTTCAGTCCGTGTTTATTTGCCTCTTCCGGTGTGTAATAAAGCTCTTTTGCAATTTCAAGGCAACAATATTGTACCCAATCCTCAATGCCATCATATCCTTGTTTTTCCACCAACTCTAAATACTTCGCGATTCCCTCATGCCCTTCCGCCTCAATCTGAAGTGTTACTTTTGGTGCTTCATATAATTTCCAATCAGCACCAGGTGTCCCCTCGTTCAAATCATGACCAGATTTACACGCGTTTAAACTCAGTATTGCCAGAGTTGTAAAAAGTATTCCAACGATATTCTTTTTCATATTGTAATTTGGATAAATAAATTAGTTGCTTCAGTGTAGTTACGATTAATCGATATCTGTAATGCAGCGCGAATATAAGATTTCGGACGAAAAGTCGATTAACAATAATACGATGTGAACACATTGTTTCAACAAAATGTCACATTTAAAACAGAAAATAGTGCCTTGTGAAATAGAATTCCACCCGGGATACAAGAAAATGGAACGAATATTACAAGCCCGACAATTTTTCCAAAGCCAGGGTGAGTGCATGCGTTCCCAATTTTCCGTGGCCCTGCGCCTGAACAGCCAGGTAAAGTTGTTTTACCAATGCTAATCCCGGCAACGACAAGCCCATCGCTTCAGCTTCTTTCAGAGCAATTCCCATGTCTTTTATAAAATGCTCCACAAAAAATCCGGGATCGAAATTACGGTTTACAATTCGTGGCGCCAGGTTATCGAGTGTCCAGCAACCTGCCGCTCCGCCACTAATTGATGAAAGCATGGTTGGCAAATCAAGACCGGCTTTATGGCCATACAACAAAGCTTCGCAAACCCCGATCATTGTTCCGGCAATGGTAATCTGGTTACACATTTTGGTATGTTGCCCCGATCCGGCTTCTCCCTGGTAAACAATTTGTTTACCCATAATTTCGAACAGCGGATAAACCTTATCAAAAGCTTCTTTATCGCCACCGGCCATTATCGACAATGTGCC
>NZ_JBFHGM010000037.1:0-27823 GCF_041583095.1 Draconibacterium sp. | reverse complement strand
TTTACTTCTTCATCTTCCTTGTCGTCCTGCGCAAAATTGATGGTACTATCGATAAGTTTCTGAACAGCCTCGTTAATAACAATAAGGCGTTCAGGTCGGGTACACGCATCCAGTTTGTGGAAAGCGTTTTGCTGCATCACACAGAAATCGATGGTGAGTCCTTTTTGATAAAGCACGTATTTTTCTACCGGAACCTTTTTCAACCCAATGGTACTGATGGTTTGGTCGATACCGTTTGCTTCGTATAGTGTTTGAAGCATTTTATTGCGGTCGTCCCACGAAATAAAACTGTCGTACACCGATGATGTGTATGAAAGCGGATCGATGGCCGGGTATTTTTTTGCATCGGCACGGTCTTGCGACAAGCCCCAGAAACCACCTGTTGCATCCATTGTTGCCTGTGTTACGGGCTCCTGGAAGTTACCACCTGCGGGCGATACTGTTCCGATAAAGGTCAGCGAACCGCCTGTGCCCTGATCGGCGCCTGCACGTTGGTACATTCCTTTAATCTGATCCGGAATGTCCATAGGGAAAGCCTCCGGCCCGGGAATATCTCCCTGGCGGCCACTACGCTCGCGAAGTGCTTGTGCCCAGCGCGAAGTTGAGTCGGCCAAAAGCACCACATTGTAACCCTGGTAGCGGTAATATTCGCCAACGGTTAGTGCAATAAATACACTGGCCTCACGCGCTGCAACCGGCATCGAACTGGTATTTCCAAAAATACACATACGGTTCATCAGCGAATCGCCGGTTGATGGATCTTCCAATTCGGCAAAATCTTTAAACACCTCAACAGCCTCTCCGGCACGTTCGCCACAGGCTGCCATAATAATAATATCAGCTAAAGCATATTTACACAGCGAGTGCTGCAATACGGTTTTTCCGGCACCAAAAGGACCCGGGTTTCCAACTGTTCCGCCATAACTAACGGGCGCAAGTAAATCGATAACACGCACTCCGGTAGAAATTGTTTTACTCGGTATAGCGCGATCCTTGAACGGAATAGGGGATTTAACCGCCCAGCGGAATGCCAGTTTTAACTCGTGTTTTGTGTTTTGACTATCGGAAATAACAGCAACGGTTTCGGTAATATTCACCTCGCTTTTTTCGATAATGCTTTCCACTTTGCATTTGCCAAAATTAAAAGGCACCAAAATGCTGTGTGTTAAACGTCCTTCAGGAACGGTACCGATGGCATCGCCACCATTTACTTTGTCGCCAACTGCTACCGATGGGGTAAATTCCCACAATTTTTCTTCATCAAGTGCCGGAGCTTTCATGCCGGGCACCAGGTAAGCATTCTGTTCGCCCAGTTTGTATAAGGGATTTTGCAGTCCGTCCCAAATACTGGTTAGCAACCCCGGACCCAGAAGTACCGATAAGGACTTACCTGTAAATTCAACCTGATCGCCAATCTGAGCACCTGTTAAATCCTCAAAAACCTGCATTTCAACAATTCCCGCATCCGCATGTTTCGGATCGGGAATAATTTGTAACACTTCGGCTTGTAACGACTTACCATCTACGATAACATTGGCAGTTTCACCCATAATCACATTTCCGTAGAATCGTGCTTTCACCAACGAATCCTGAATGGATATGAGTTTGCCTGTTCTTGTTGTATTATTATTCATGTTATTTTATATAGAATGTCTAAAAAATCTTAATATACTTTGTTTCCTAAATATGACGTGATTATGAATATTTATTTGTGTAATATTTTAATATATCTTAACGTTTAATGGCATGTCGTCAAAATGACACTTTGTCTTGTCTGTAATGTTTTAAGCTCAAATAATACACTCTTTGCGATTGTGATGTCAAGCTGGTTTCTCTGTCATCGAATGAAATAAAAAGTTCCTCAGTGTTAACGTTCAAACGGGTAATTGGTTGGCTGAATACGGACATTTTTCTTTATTTTTTTTACAGAAATAGCGAGTCGATAGGATTGGGCGTATAATTAACCGTAAAAACGGGCAATTGACTTCCATGAACAATTTCGGAAACAAATTTTCCGATGTTCTTATTCGAGAATATCGATTCCTGATGCGTGCGAATAATCATTAATTCGGGTTTTTCTTCTTTTATATATTCCAGAATAACCTGGTGCGAATCCTGATTGTATACTTTAAGTATTTTTATATCACACTGGATATCATGATCCTGAAGCAATTGTTGAATTTTCTGCGCATTTTTTAAAGCCAGGCTTTTTTCAACATCAATATTTGCTTTTAGTGCCGACAGTATGGTGATTTTTGCACCGTGCTTTTTCGCCAAAAATTGCGCCCACAAAAGTCTCTTCTTAGTCGATTGGGTAATATCAATCGGAATGGCAATATTCTTGATTTCGGGCACGCCAAAATCTTTGTTTACCGTTAATACAGGGCATTTCGACAGGCTTATTAATTTGTCGACTTCCTCTTTTGTCAGAGCTCCCGGATAATTACTGTCGCTTTTATCAATCAAAAGAAACTCCAGGCTGTCGGTTTTCGATTTTTCCAGTAAAACATCCACCGGATCTCCGGCCCGCACCGAAATAACAATATTGTTCGGTATTTCCTTACCAATTACTTTCCTCACAAAATCGGTAAGTTCCTGTTTGGCATTTTTTATGGCCAACTCAGTTTCTTCGGGCTGAAAATTTCGCTCAAAAAAACCGGGCTCTTTTATAACGTTTAAAATTACCAGCTTTACCTCCAGTGTATTTTGCAGGTACAATGCTTCTTTTAAAACCGTCTCCCCTTCTTTATTTGGCGAAATAAGCGCCAAAATGCTGTAATCTTTCTGTTTCATTGCTGTTGTTTTAGTCTGACTGCTTTCCAAAAACTGTCAATCGTTTTCAATTACAATTAAATCGCGGTTTGTCTGATTCAGGTAATTGTTAATTCCCTTACACTTTGTTTTATATTGTATGGTATTCAGTGTAATATCAATCCCATCAAAATATTCGTGGAAGTATGATTTTACGTCTTCACTTATATTCTGTTTTTGGGTTTTCAATACAAAAAGTACTTCCAGATTAGACTTTGTTTTGCTACATATTTCGCTAACCTGGTTGCACAATAGTTCCGATGGTTTTTTATGGGGATTCGCCACAAACAGAATCCTTTTTGATGTTTCGCCTTCAAAGGTGTCGGGTAAGATAAAAAGTGGATGTTTTGCAGTATCAATAATCTTTTCAAGGCATCCGTTTTGTCTTTTGTACGAATCTTCAAAGGAATTATGGGTGGATAAAACTAAGTTGTGCTGGCCGTTAATAATTGGCTTATAATTCAGAACCGTATTAAGTTCACCTTCAATAGAAAGGGTGTTAACCTTTTGTTTTTCAATATTAAAATGCTTTAGTAGTCTGTTTTTTAAAGCCCGTAGTTCGTTCTTCGTAATTTTTCTTAAGTGATGGCTAAGTTTGCGCATCATTAAATGACCCCAGCCCGGATTCTGGTAGGTTTGTAAGATCAATACCGGCGATTTTTCTTTGTATAGAAATTTCATGGCAAACGAAGTTGCGTGCCAGCTTCCGTCCGAGAAATCGGCCAGTATTAATATCGATGGTTGATTATTTATGGTTCTTACACTCATTTGCTCACTTATTTTGTTTTTAACAAAATTACCATGGACAACGAGTAATTGCTACAGGTGAAAACCTACTTCTAAGGAGGAAAAAATCTAACAAAAGGTAGGGAAATCCCTAGTACTGATTGTGAGATTTAATTACTTCTGATTGCATGACATCCTGATTAATTTTTCTGGTTAGAGGTGGCTTTTACAACTATAAAATAACTATCAGTAGTTCATGCTGTATGCCATTCTGAAATTTTTACCACAAAGCATTGCAGGGAGTTGGAATTACTTCGTATAAGAACAATCTGATGTGTTTTAATGGCTTAAAAGTAATCTTGCTTCCCGATAATTTACATACCACTTCACAACACGGTGTATGCGGCTTTTGAGTTAAAATCCGGTAAATTTTCCACGGCGATTTTAAGGATGAACGCTTACTTAAAACTGATCATCGTCATGTTGTAAAGCATTGTTTTTAATCTGTTTATTTATTTTGGAATGTAGTATCTTTGTTAATAGACGAACAGAACAGAACAGTATCAGTAGTGAAGTAAATATATTATAAAACATACCTAACTTAAACTATTTTATGAAAAAATTCTGTGTATCTAAATCGTATTACTGACTACAAAATCTTGTATAATTTAAGTCAGAAAGAAAATTTCAAAATACAAGTCGAATTGATCCCATTTTGTTCAGATTTCAGCAAATAGTTCCAAAGAGATGTGTAATATTTTGCGTAAGAAATTTGTAAATAAATTGATATGAAAAAGTTGATTCTTACTTTTTGGGAATCTTTACCATTCGCATTTTCCGCGCGTGTAAATATTATTGATAAGTGTGATTTTCTGAACGATTTGTTGACGAAATACAAAGGTCAGGACATTAAGTTGTAACTACATAGTTTTAGACTAATAAGACAATATCTAAATTTTCTCCATAGGATAGGTTTTTAGATAGGGTTAAATAAAAGATCCTCTTATCAATTAGGGGATCTTTAAAACAACAAAACGAAATGATGTTTGAATAAACTGAAAGAAGGAAATTGAATTTGGTGATTATCTGATTAACGACAATCGAACAGGGGAGTTAGTATAGATTGTATAAAACAGCGTGTTAAATAATTTTTAAATAATTTATAGAGTTGATGACTTAACCCAAATTAAAAGAAATATAAGCGAGGAGGTTAATAGTTAAACAGTAAAAGGAGGACACATTTAATGAAATAGAAAATAAATACTTATAAAAAACCCGGTAGTTGCGCCAACAATTACCGGGTAAATTAGATTTCGGGTGTAAAAACACCGTCAATTATAACTTTAATACTTGAATTTATGAAAAAAAATGCAACTTGTTTTTTTCTGTGTTTCAACAGGAAAAAGAAATTATTGCTTTGGATGAAACTCGTGTTATTTCTTCTGTTAACCAGTTTTATTCATGTTTCAGCCAGTACTTATCCGAATGCTAACAATTCTGATTTAGATCGGGATAAAACAAACGTGTTGGATGTTCAGCAAAGTGTGGTGTCCGGAAAAGTAACCGACAGCAACGGAGCACCTCTTCCCGGAGTAACTGTTGTAGTTAAAGGAACAAACAATGGAGTAATTACCGACACCGACGGGAATTTCTCATTAAGTGATGTTTCGTCGGATAATGTCCTGGTATTCTCTTTTATCGGGATGCAGTCTCAGGAAGTAAACGTTGGTAATCAATCGGTTATTAACGTAACCATGGAAGTAGATGTAATTGGTATTGAGGAAGTAGTTACCATCGGGTATGGTGTACAGAAAAAGACTACTGTAACCGGTGCAATCAGTACCGTTAAAGGCGAAGAATTGGCCAAGGTGCCGGTTCCAAATATTTCGCAGGCGCTGGCCGGTAAGTTAGCCGGTGTTAGTATGCGTCCTAATGGCGGTCAACCGGGTTTCGATGATCCTGATATTCATATCCGCGGTGTTGTTACAACAGGTAACAGCGATCCTTTGGTGGTGGTTGATGGGGTAAAACGAGATAACATACGCCAGGTTGATCCGGCTACCATCGAGTCGGTAACAATTCTTAAAGATGCGGCTGCAGTTGCTCCATACGGTATTGGCGGTGCCAACGGGGTAATCCTTATAACTACCAAAAAAGGTAGTGCCGGCAAACCTGTGGTTCGTTTAACTTCATCATATGGAATTCAAAATCCAACTTATTTGCCTAAAATGCTGAATGCACAAGATTATATGGCGCTCCAAAATGAAGGTTACTACAACTTAACACCAAATGGAACAACGCCACCTAATAATCCTGATTTAATGGCCGATTATCCGAATTTACACCGACAGGATCCGGATTTATATCCAGACTCAAAATTTATTGATCACTGGAATACAAACGTACCGGTACAGAATTACAATCTGGAGTTTAGTGGTGGTTCATCGAAATTTAATTACCATGCAGGTTTGGGATATTATGACCAGTCAGGAATTGTAGATAAAATCAACTATAAAAGATATAGCTATAATATCAGCTTAGGTTTACAGGCAACCAATACCACTAAAGTGAGTATGTCAATTCATGGTTCGATAGAAGATACGGATGAACTTGACCCTGGTGAAAATACTCGTGGAGGACACCTCTTCCGGGCTTTTTACAAATTTGTACCTATACAAACAATGCTCTATTCTGATGGAGAACATTGGGGTGAATCATCGGCAAGTTCTCCTATTGCTGCCTTAAAATCGGATGGTTATACTCAAATTAACCGAAAAACGCTTTTAACCTCGTTAACAGTGGAACAGGAGTTGCCATTTATTGAAGGTCTTAATTTTAAAGGCGTTTTTAGTTACGACCCTAATATTCAGCGAACAAAACAATGGCACCTTCCTTTTATCTATCACGTAATTGATTATTCTACATCGCCCTATTCATTTACCGAAGCACAAACAACTCAGGAAGGAACGTCTCCGCTGTATAGTTACCTGAGGCTTGAAGAAGAAAGGTGGTCGAATTTTACCTATCAGGCTTACCTGAATTATGCCCGCACATTTGGCGACCATAGTGTATCCGGTTTACTTGTTGCCGAAGCCAGAGAGTCAAAAAGAGATAACTTCTGGACACGCAGAAACAACTTTGCCATATTAATTGATGAAATGGACTTTGGTAGTTCAGACAAAAACGATTACGACAATGGAGGAGCTTCTGCAACCGGTAGTGAAATTGGCTATGTTTATCGTGTAGGTTACGGCTATATGGATAAGTATTTACTCGAAGCTTCGGGTAGATATGACGGGCACTACTATTTCGCTCCGGGAGAACGCTGGGGATATTTCCCTGCATTTTCTGGCGCCTGGCGTATTTCTGAAGAAGGTTTTATGGCCGACAAAGAAAACATTAATAACCTGAAGTTAAGAGCATCATGGGGGCAGTCAGGTATGCTCGCCGGTGAAGCATTTCAATATCTGGCAGGTTACAGTCTTCGTGGAAATGCGTATGCATTCGGAAATGGTTCTCTTGTTCAGGGATCAGAAAACGAAAGTGAACCGAATCCTGAAATTACCTGGGAGGTTTCAACAAAGATGGATATTGGTTTCGACTTAAATATGTGGAACGGACTTTTGAACCTGGAATTTGACTATTTCCATGAAAAACGTACCGGAATGCTTTTGGCGCCACAGGTAACCCTCCCTGTGGAGTATGGACTCGACTTGTCGGAGGAGAATAAGGGAGAAATGAAAAATAACGGTATCGAAATAAACGCTTCCAGTGTTTATAATGTAAACGACGATATGGTTATTGGCTTATCTGCAAACTTTAGTTATGCCAAAAACCAAATGATAGAAGTATTTCAAACCGATGCGCAGGCAAATAATCCAAACCGTACCCGGGTTGGACAACCGTTCGGAACACCATACGGATATAAAGCGTTAGGTCTTTTTACTACCGCTGAAGACACCAATGGCGATGGAATAATAAACTCTGCTGACGGATATAATGTTGAACAGTTTGGAGAACTTCATCCCGGAGATATTAAGTATGCCGACTTAAGTGGTCCGGATGGTGTACCTGATGGCAAAATCGATTCGAATGACAATACAAAAATTGGTTATCCGGTTTATCCGTTAATGACTTTTGGTTTTACACCAACTTTGGAATGGAAAAACCTTGATGTCGCCTTGTTCTTCCAGGGAGCTGCAAAAGCCAGTATCAGAACATACCAGTTTATGACTGTTCCTTTTGAGAACAACGGAAGTAACACTTCGTATGAATATTTTGATAACCGTTGGACTCCGGAAAATCAAAATGCAAAATACCCAAGGGCTACACCATCTCCATACAATAATAATACTCAGCAAACTGATTTCTGGATGGTAAATACCAATTACTTACGACTAAAAACTGCCACCATCGGTTATACCCTGCCCGACAGGATAACTGATAAATTGGGTATTGGAGATGTTCGTTGTTATGTAACAGGCCAAAATGTGTTTACTATTAGTAAGCTTAAGCATGTTGACCCGGAGATGGGATACGATTTGAGAGAAACCGCCTATCCGGTTATGAGGTCTACTACATTTGGAATTGATATAACTTTTTAATCTATAATACGATACATCATGAAAAGAAATATAAATAATATACTCCGCTTAGGAATATTAACCTTGTTTATACTAAGTATATCCGCCTGCGATCAGGAGGATTTTCTTGAAAATATTGATAAAGCAAACCTCAGTGATGCTACACAATGGGCATCCGATGGCAATGCTGATATTTTCTTAAATGACGTGTACAGCGAGCTTGCAAATAAATGGAATACTGCCGAAAATCTGGATTATTACACTGACGATTACAATATCAGTCACTATTACACCGCTTCTAACTGGCGGCAGGGAGTATGTCTTGCTCCATCGTCAAGTACAACCAATGCATGGTTTGGAACAGAAGGACCAACCGAAGGATATTATTCATGGGAAAACTTTTTTGTGTATATTCGGAAAGCCAATACCTTTATTCAAAAGATTGAAGAGAATAAGGAAAACTTTTCTACCGACTGGTACAATAAACGTATGGATGAAGCCAAATTTTTACGGGCCTTTTTTTACAGCGAAATGTTTATGCATTACGGAGGGCTGCCTATTATCACTATTCCGCTCGACCGGAATACGATGACCGAAGAAGAATTGCTCTATCCGCGGGCAACATTTGGTGCCACATTTGATTTTATTGTTAGCGAACTGCAAGCAATCGTTAATAACGGAAACTTACCTGTGAAATATGAGGCAGGACAGAGCGAGGCAGGACATGCAACTATAGGTGCTGCCCTGGCATTAAAAGGCTGGATGGAGCTCTTTGCAGCCAGCGAACTTTTTAACAGTGGTACACCTTATCTTCCGGATCCTGAAAACATCGTTCACTTTGCATCTCCAAGAGCGGGATTGTATGCCCAGGCTGCTGCAACAAACAAAAAGTTTATCGACGAGTATGGGGATGGTCAGTATTACGAGCTGTTTGATGATATTGCCAACTTATGGCGCGCAGCTAACGAGTATAACTCTGAAGTTATTTGGGACAGGCAAATTGTTGCCAATGTTTCAGGTATGGGAGCCAACTACGAAAGAAGGGGAGGCCCGACTTATGTACTTGGCCAGTATATGACCTGGGGAAACTACAATCCAACCCAGGAATTGGTTGACCAATTCAAGATGGCAAATGGAAAAGACATCAGCGATCCAACTTCCGGTTACGATCCACAAAATCCATATGTAGACAGAGAACCACGGTTTTACGACTTTATCGTTTACGATGGTGCACCTTATAAACTGGACTGGATGCCTGAAACAGACATTATTTATACCCGTATTGATGAAACCTACCCAAATCCGGATAAAACCAACCAAATTGATTTGGCCGGTAAAACAGATGCGGGCGACTCAGGTTATTACCAAAAGAAAAAACTGAATCCTGATGCAGCTCCTGCTGATGATGCCAGTGGCCAGAATTTTGTTTACTACCGCTATGCCGAAGTGCTGTTAAATTATGCCGAAGCACAAAATGAGGCTGTAGGCCCCGATGCATCGGTTTACAGTGCAATCAATAAAATCAGGGCACGCGGTGGTATTCCTGATCTTGAAGAAGGTTTATCTCAGGAAGAAATGCGTGAGGCTATTCGAAGCGAACGTCGAGTTGAACTTTGTTTTGAAAATAAAAGATATCATGATAACAAACGTTGGAAAATTGCGGAACAAACTATGGGAACCCAACGTCATAATATGGTGATTCGTAATTCGGTTCCAAGCGACAACTCCGGAGTTTGGGTATATAGTGTTGAAGAAGAAGTGAAGTGGACTGCTGCATTTAATCTGAAACAATATATGACACCTATTCCTCAGGATGTAATTGACCAAAATCCGAGCATCGTACAAAATCCGGGATATTAAACTTTTTTGCTCCAGCTGAAAAGACAGCTGGAGCAAATTTTAATCTATACAGCTAAACAATAAAAATTCAATTATGACAAATTTTTCCAGAAGAAGATTTCTTCAAACCAGTTCAATTGGTGCCGCAGGTATAACTGCGTTGCCATTATTACAAAGTTTTAAGGCGGGTGCTAACGACACAATTCGTGTTGGATTTATTGGCCTTGGTCAGCAAGCTATGAACTTATTAAACGGATTCCGACACATAAAAGGAGTTGAAGTGGTTGCCGGGGCCGATGTGTACGGTATTAAAAGAAAACGGTTCGAAAAACAGGTTAAAGAATATTATCCTGATGGAGAAGTAACCACCTATCTGGATTACCGCCCGATTCTTGATCGTAACGATATTGATGCAGTGGTTATTGCAACTCCCGACCATTGGCACGCTATCATTGCAATTGATGCTTGTAATGCCGGTAAAGACATCTATCAGGAAAAGCCAATAACTTTTACCATTAAAGAAAGTATAAAAGTTGCCGAGGCAGTGCGTCGTAATAATGTAATTTTTGCCACCGGAAGTCAGCAACGTTCAGATAGTAATTACCAACATGCAGTTGGTATGGTTCATCGTGAAGCCTTTGGAAAACTAACTAAGGTCCAAGCCTATGTAGGTCCTGGCCCCGATCCGTATGACTTACCGGCAGAGCCAATTCCGGAAGATTTGGATTGGGAACGTTGGTTAGGGCCACTGCCTCATAGTATTCAGTTTAATTCGGCACTTGCATTGCCAATTTCAATCGATCCTCCGGTAAAAGAAAGAGGTTGGGGGCGCTGGAGATATTACAAAGAAACAGGCGGCGGTTTTACCTGCGACTGGGGGGCACACAATTTCGATATCGGTCAGTGGGCTTTGAAAAAAGATCACAGCGGGCCGGTAAAAGTTATACCTCCGAGTTACCAGGGTGCCAAATACCTGACTTACGTATACGACAACGGCCTTGAAATGGTAAATGAGCCTTATGATGACCGGAAAACTCTAGGACTTAAATTCTGGGGAGAAGACGGATGGATTGAAGTTTCAAGAGGACAAATTGCAGCTTCCGATAAGTCATTACTGCCTCCTGACCACGGAGAAAAAGATGCAGGACTTTACGAAAGAAGCGCTGGACATGTGGAAGACTTCATTAATTCAGTGCGGGCACGACGCGATCCTATTGCGCCTGTAGAAGTGGGACAACGAACTGTTGCCTGCTGCATATTAGGAAATATTGCCTACGAATTAAACCGTCCGGTATTATGGTCTCCTGAGGCTCAGTATTTTATAAACGATCCGGAAGCCGAAAAACATTATCACAGGGAATATCATAACGGATATAAATTGTAACCATTAAATTATTCGAAATGAATTCTTTATCCAGAAGAAAATTTGTACAAACTACAATAGCAGCAGGAGCCGGAGGGATCCTGCTGCCTAAAAAAATGGCAAAGGCAGCGGAGGCGCAAACTACAGATTCGCTAAAAGGTAAAAAAGTACTTTATGTTTATGGAGGCTGGCCTGGGCACGAGCCAAAACAGTCTGTTGATGTATTTGTTCCGTGGATGCGATCTGAAGGAGCTGAAGTTGTGGTTTCCGATACGTTGGATTCATACCTTGATAAAGATCTGATGGACTCCAGAGATCTTATCATTCAAATCGTTACCATGTCTCAAATAACCCGGGAACAGGAGAGTGGCCTTTTAGCCGCCGTTAAAGAAAACGGAACCGGAATTGCAGGATGGCACGGTGGTCTTAATGATTCATTCAGAAACAATACTGAATACCAGTTTATGATTGGCTCACAGTGGGTGGCACACCCCGGTAACGTTATCGATTTCAGGGTTAATATTGTCGATCATGATGATCCGATTACTGCAGGTCTTGATGATTTTGATTTACACTCGGAACAATATTACATGCATGTTGATCCGAACGTAAAAGTGCTTTCAACAACAAAATTTATTGCAGGTCATGCGCCGTGGGCCGACGGCTGTGTAATGCCGGTAGCTTACAAAAAATATTATGGCGAAGGAAGGATCTTTTTCTCCTCTTCGGGCCATGTGATGGCTGATTTCGAAGTTCAGGAAGCCATGGAAATCATGAAAAGAGGAATACGGTGGGCCAGCGAAAGTAAATACCAGCCTAAAGAAAGTTGGGTGAATCCTGCCTATTAGTAGTATAATATGAACTTTTAAAACGTAATTCATGAGAAATATTGATAGAAGAAGATTTCTTCAATCTGCCTCTGCTATAGGTGTTGGTACGGCATTAATTCCAAACTTATTGAGCTGCTCGCCTTCGCAAAAAGTGAATATAGCTATTATTGGAGTTGGTGGTCGGGGTCGTGAAAACTGGAGTAAAAGCAAGAATGAAAATATTGTTGCTATGTGCGATGTAAACGACGAAAGTGCCGCAGAAGGTTATAAGACTTTCCCAAAAGCCAAACGGTATAAAGATTACCGAAAAATGTTCGATGAAATGTCTGATGAAATTGATGCGGTTATGGTATCAACACCCGATCATAGTCATTTCCCGGCAGCAATGGCGGCCATGCAATTGGGCAAACATGTTTTTGTTGAAAAACCACTGGCTCATAATGTATGGCAACTACGAACACTAAAAAAGGCAGCTGAGTATTACAATGTAATCACGCAGATGGGCAATCAGGGGCATACAACTGATGGTATCAGGAAAGTAAAAGAATGGTACGATGCAGGTGTAACAGGCGAGGTAAAAGAAATATTTGCCTGGTTTAACGGCCCCGAATTTGGGGAAGGAAAATATTTCACCAAAACGGCACAATATCCACCTGCAGAACAAGCTATTCCTGAAAGTCTGGATTGGGATTTATGGCTGGGGCCTGCTGCTGTTCGGCCTTACAACAAGGTTTATGTTCCCCGCTCGTGGAGAGGATTTTATGATTTCGGTAATGGCGAATTAGGCGACTGGGCTTGCCATACACTCGATGCTCCGTTCTGGTCATTGGAGTTGGGAATGCCCAATGTTGTGGAGTCGGAATTTCATTCGGGTTCGCCTGATGGTTTTGTGCCCGATAAATCGGTAATCCGTTTTGAATTTCCGGAAAGAGGAAATAAAGCACCGGCCGTTTTGAAATGGTATGAAGGAGGATTAAAACCCGAAAACAGACCTGAATGGGGAATTGATGAATTGCCGCCTTCGGGAATGATAATGGTTGGCGAAAAGCAAAGTATAATTACCGGTGGCCGGCCAAACAATGCAATGCTGATTATGCCAGATGAAGAGTGGGAAGATTGGGTTGCCAACAAAATGCCCCAACCTTCGATTCCGAGAATTGAGGGAGGGCCTGTTAAAGAATTTTTGGATGCCATTAAAGGTGATGGCCCAATGCCCGGTTCGAACTTTAATTATGCAACGGGCCTGACAGAAATGGCTTTAATCGGTGTTCTTGCACAGCGTTTTAATACACGAATTGAATACGATGCAACAAACATGAAGGTCACCAACCACCCTGAGTTGGATCAATTCATTAAAGAACCTGTTCGTACAGGATGGGAATACGGTGAAGAACTTTGGTAAAATTTAATTATAGCTAAACGTATGAATAAAATCAGAACTTCTTTGTTATTTAACACCAGCTGCCTGGCTCTGGTTGTTACAGCCCTCTCTTTTGGAACGCGCGGTGGATTTATAACTCCGTGGATGGAAGAATTTAACCTTGCAGGGGCAGAAGTTGGATGGATAGTGGGAACTGCTTTTTGGGGATTTACACTTGCCATGGTAATTTTTGGTCCCCTGGTTGATATTTTGGGCATCGGAAAAGTTATGGCAATTGCGTTTGCCTGCCACATTATTGGCCTTACCTGGACTATTTTTGCACAAGGCTTTTGGTCGCTTTTCTTTTCAACCATGTTTATTGGTATTGCAAACGGAAGCGTTGAAGCTGCAGCAAATCCATTGGTCACGGCCTTGTATCCGAACAATAAAACGGCAAAGCTGAATCGGTTTCACATGTGGTTTCCGGCCGGTATTGTAATCGGAGGTCTTATCGTTTTCTTTTTAAACGAAATTGGCATTGGGTGGCGTATTCAAACAGCCGTAATGTTATTACCCACTTTGGTGTACGGTTTCTTATTCTTCCGCCAAAAATTCCCGAAAACGGAAAGGGTTACAGCGGGTGCATCATACAAAGATATGCTTAAAGCCTGTGTGTCTCCATTATTTCTTTTTATGGCTTTTTGCATGTTGTTTACAGCTGCCACCGAATTAGGAACCAACCAGTGGATTGCCGCATTATTTAATGATTCGGTAAGTAATTTATTTGGCGAAGGGATTGGAGCAATTTTGATCCTGGTTTGGATCTCAGCAATTATGGCTTTGGCCAGATTGGTTGCTGGTCCGGTTGTTCACCGTTTATCGGGTATCGGAGTATTATTGTTCTCAGCTGTTTTTTCCGGAATTGGTCTTTATTTAATGAGCATCTCATCCGGTGCTGTATTATTTGCCTCAGCAACGGTTTTTGCATTGGGCATTGGATTCTTTTGGCCAAATATGTTGGGAGTAGTAGCCGAAAAAGTACCGACAAGCGGGGCTTTGGGATTAGCCATAATGGGAGGAATCGGATTCCTTGGAGGAGCTATTGCCCAGCCCGTATTGGGTAAAATCTACGATGTGCAAACTACCAAGTTTGGCGATGATTTGCTTGCCGGAGCAGCTACGCTTCAGTATGTAATTATTCTTACAGCATTTCTTTCGCTGGCTTTTTTGTACCTGTTTTTAAAACATAGAAAACAGAAAGTAGCAGCAGCATAGAAAATATACTAATTATAAATAGTTTGATTAGTTTAGTTAGTTTACATCAGTATTGGCATTTGATTCATTATCATTATTGCCAATACTGATTTTTTTTGGAAAGCCAGAGTTGTAACCAATCTTCTTTGTTTTTGGCTGTTGGCTTTGCAGGCTGTTTCTGCATTCTACACTATAGTTGGCAGCCGGGGAAGTTTTTGAACGCCTGAAAATGCAAACTCCTGAATTGTTGTGCAAAGAACAGCACTTTCTCAATAAAATGGTTCTCTTTGCATACAAAGGGCAGTACTTTCTCAATAAAATGGTCCACTTTACCTGCAAAAGGGCAATACTTTTTCAATAGAATGGCCCCTTTTAAGTGCGGAGAGTAGCATTTTTACACAAAAACGGCCTTCCCCGCACTTGTTGAAAGCATCGATAACACTGGTGTTCTGGTCTTTTTTTCTAAAAATCAGCTTTTCTAAAACGCTGTACCTCAATTTTTCTTAAAAACACGGTACGAATGTGGCATTAAAGTAACCCTGAATTTACTGGTCTTTTCAGGCCCTCTCATTCTGCGGCTAAAGAAGCTTGGTGTTTCTTCGGGCAGTTTTTCAATAGTAACTCCTTCGGAAATATCGGAGATGACGGAAATATTTTCCGTGCTAACCAGTTGAATGGTTACAGGTTCATCCAAAAACGATTCAATTATAAATGTATTATTGTCGTAAACAAACAAGCTTACTTTGGCTGGTCCCTCGATGTACATTCCCAAATCTTTGCTCAATACCTGGCGAAATACATTCAAAACTCCGTCGGGCAAATCGTAAAGGTTTCCAAAATCGTTGGGGATTGTTATAACATATAGGTTTCCTTTTGAATACTGGCCCCTTAGCAGCATCGGGTAGCCGCTAACGCCATTTGTAAGCGGTCTCCCGGCGCTTACAATCTCCCAGGCATCGTTGGTTTGATACTGCACCTGTGTAATAAGGATGTCTTTTTCGGCTTTTCCGAAGAAGCCAAAATCGTTAACCAGTGCGTCCTTGTCTTCTGCACGTAATTCTACAATATCGGCAATGTCGTTTTGTATGGCTTTTAGCAAGCCGCTGGTAATTACGATATCGCCGCCTTTCTGTAACTGCTTTTTCATTTTATTTACAATGTCGCTATCGTACGTGGCTTGCTCAGTAAGCAATACTACTTTCTGGTCTTCAGGAAATTCGGAATACATGTCCATGGGCAGGCCAATCATTCCTAGATAATTCTGCAGGAAATCGTCGCCCAACGAATGATAAGGTTTGTATGATTTAATTCCGATTGGTTTACCCAGTTGGCCAACAACTTCATCAGCTTGTTCCAAAGCTACACCGGCCACACGTGCTAAGGTCGACGGTGTTACAGTTGTACCATCGGGCAATTGAACGGGTTTCATCATCTCGTCGTAATCAAAACTGGTTCCCATGCCTTGCCACTGTTTCCTGTGAATTTCGGGACGCAGTTGCACACCGGTTAGTTGATTGTAGGCAAATAGCATAATTTCGGGTGCCTTGGCAAACATGGTTAACCAAAGTTGTTCGGCATAGCGGTCCATTCCCATGTTCGATCCGCCGGCATCAACCCATCCGCCCAAGTTGTAACCCGGACGTAAGTTGTCGAAATAGCGAATGATATTGTAACTGAGGTAGTTTTGCAGATGCTGAGCAGATGAAGGGTCGCGGGTTTCTGTGCCTGTCCACACTCCATCAAACAGGTGTGGCCCGTTTTGCAGGTCGAATCCCAATCCCTGAAAATGATCGTACCAGTTGGGGTATTTAATAATCACTTTTACATTGGGATTAACTTTTTTCGCCGGATCCAGAACCAGTTCTTTTCCGGCTTTGGTCATTAGCTTTGTTCGGTACTCCGTCCAGCTCATGTCGCCTTTGGCTTCAATTTCGATATCAGATTTACAGCTGGTAAAAAAGAAATCGTCGAGAATAAAATCATCAAAATGTCGGGCGGTGTGTTCGGCAATCTGCTGTACAATTTCCCGGTGTTCCGGATTGGAATAGCAAAAGGTTTCAAAATTGTTCGATTCATCAATGGTGTAGGTGATTCCTCCTCCAACTTCCAGGCCTTTATCCAAAAAATATTGTTTTGCCTGCTCCAGTGTTTCATCTGGTACAATCAGTAAATCGCGATGGGTTTCCAGGTAAATTTTGTCGATTTTTATCTGGTTCGAAATGATGGTCCAGGTAGAGTCGAGCCAATTCAGGTCTTTCATCTTTTCCACTTCATACGCCCGGACATATACCGAGACTTTATAGTTTTTGTAATTTCCGGCCTGCGACAGTAATGTCATTCCGACCAGTATAATTAAAGTTAAAATTCGTTTCATCGTAAGTTTTTATTGGTTGAAAAAGTTTTACTATCAATCCTTATTTCTGCTCATTATTCTTCCAACAAAAGTTGTTGAGCCGCCAAAGCCAAAAACATATAATGCGACGAGCCTCCGCCAAGCACGTATTCAACCTGTTGCCACAGGTACGGAAATTCAAGCAGTTCCGGGAAATCGGGGCGAATAAGTGCCGTACCCGAAACTACACCACCCGGAATGTACGACCAGTCGGCGCGGTTTAAACCATAACCAACAGTTGCCGAGCGCACACCAATTCCCGAGGCAAACGAAGAAGTATTGGAGCCCGGATGACAACCCAAAATAAAATTCAAGGCATTGTAAATATATTCTGAGCTAAAAATATCGGGGTAGGCCGTATGCAAAAAGTATTGCCTGAAACCAAAGCTCTGGATATCCCAGCCGGCACCCCAGATTTGTGGGCGATAAGGAATTCCGTACGGAGTTTCGGCACCTTGTTCTTTTATCTGTTCGTTTAGCCCGCTCATGGCTTCCCTGATCGCTTTGGTAAAAGCAGGATCATTGATCTTTTTCTCGGCACGGCCAATGTACCATCCAACAAATCCAATAGCTTGTGTAATAAATTCAGTCTCGGAAAGCAGGTAATCTTTGTAAATATCATCGCCGGTAGTAATGAATAGTTCGGTTGCTGCGTGTATTCTTGCAGCTTTGGAACGTCCGTTGGCATCAGTAACCTCAAATAAGGTTTTGGCACAATCAAGCGCTTGTGCGCTGAGCGTATCGTTAAAGCCCTTTAGCACACGGGCTGTAGCAGCCATTTGTGCGGCAGTGGTTAATTCGCGGTATGGATTGTCTTCGGTAAATACCCAGCGGTCGTCGTCGTTGCCCCGAATGTTGTCGGTCATTGCCGCCGCATCGCCCAGCATTACATATTGCCTAAGGTTGTTGCAGATAATACCGCGGTAAAGTCGTCCCAAAGCCCGGTATCCGCCAATTACAGTAAGCGTACCATTTTCAACCTGTTGCAAAATGTCGGCTTTCCCATCGGGCTGGTGGATTTCGGTAATTCGCTGGTGCTGATCGATGGAAGTTACATCATAATCTACACCAAATGCTTCGTAAGCCAGTGCCAGAATATAAGCTTCGCCAGCCTGCGATTCCACACGCAAATCGAAGTCGCCGGCATCGTGCCAGCCACCAATATTTAATCCCGGTACAACGTCGCCGGGCGCATAATCAGTTAAAGTGGATTCTCCTTGTACATATCCATCGATGTGGTTAAAATTAAGCGGAGCCATTCGTGCATCATCCATATGACAGTCGTCGTGCCAAACACGGTATTTTTCGTTTACCCTCATGTGGCACATTTGTACAGGTAAGAAATATTCCACTACCGGTTGCCAAACCCCGCGATCGTAAACCGCATCATCAATCCGAAAAACCGGAGAAGCAGAATTGCCGTAACGCACCTGGAAAAGCCCCGGAGCATCTATTTCCGAGAAATCGAATTTCAGGTAGTTGTAGCGCAAAAATTGTCCCCATTCTTCACCGGGTTTACTGAGTACTTCTTCTTCTCCCGAAGCCGTAATTTTAAACAGCGCCGGAATTTCTGTTTTTTTTGTGCGTTTATCGAGCTCAATAACAGCTGTTTTTTGTTGATTGCAGGTGTAGCCAATTTGCGAAGTTTGAACAACCGGTGTATATCGCCAGTCTTCAACAACATTGGGTGTAATGATCCATTTTATGGCCTCTTTTGTTTTTCCTGCGGGAATTTCGCTTCGTACAACAAACCAGCCATTGTTATGATTCATGCGGCCGTCGTATAGTTTTAAAGCAGTTCCCGTACTTTCAATGCTGAATTTTCCGTAAGGATCGTCGGGGCGAACCACAAAATGGTGCCCCTGTGCATACGGCTCGGCAACAATATCATCGGCAATTATCGGGCTATATCCCTCGCCGGCAAGGCGTTCGGCTGAGGCTTTTCCTTCCGGATTAAAATTGCCCGGATCGTTGTAATGCGAATGTTCGTAACGGGTTGGCCCATTGGGTTGCATAGGGAAAATTCCCGTTTCATCGTCCATAATCCAGGGTTTACCAAACAGTGCTCCCGGGAAAAGTTCCATATTAAAACCAACTTTCCCCAGGTAATTTTGCGGAACGGGTTGCTCCAGGTCAACGGTAACGATAACCGAGCCGCCTTTGCCTTCAATATTTACGGTGTAATTTAACTGCAGATCGGGGTAAACCATAGGGTTGAAGCCGGTAATGTGGCGCGATGAGTCGGGAAAACTCAAATACGTAGTAATCGTATTTTTCTCCTGGTTGGTAACGCGATCGCGTTGTTTCGGCACCGGCTGCCATTGTCCGGGAGTGGGTTCCAGTCTGATATCGCCGTTGGTGGCAATGCGGTTTCCGTGCATAATCAGCGATACGCCTCCCTGGTGTCCTTCAGGATAAATATCATCGAAGGCCATAACATCCACACCATGGTTTTGGAAATATCCGGATGAAATAAGAGTGAATTCCTGCGCTTTTATATTAGTAGTGCCGAGTACTAAAAGAAAATAGAAAAGGAAAGAAAGTTTTTTCATAATTCAGATTTTAGGTAATTGGTTTATTATACTATTCGGATTATTGATTTCTCGTGCTTAACAAATTTATAAAAAATTGTAATTAGTACAATAAGTATCTTTGTGCTTCCAAAAAATGTAGTGGTAACTGATTTGGGATTTGAATCAAACAGATCATATGTTTTGAACAAATAATACATATTGTGACCATTGAAGTTAGTGGCTGAATTCATGAGTTTGAATTGTGTTAAAGGTCAGTAATACAGCCTTATAGGCTTTTGAGTTTTGAGATTAGATTGGTATATATGCCTGGTTGGATGCATTAAGAGTATCGTTTAACTGATTCTTCTGATGTTGCTTTTCAGGCTGTCACAAGGATGAAATTTATCTAAACTTGTAACTAAATTATCTAAAATTATAAGTCATCTATATATTGATAATGTAATTTTGACAATTACTGACAAACGATATTATTAAACTTGAAAGAATGGACTGTAAAAAACTATTATCATTAACCGACTTTTATAAGAACACAAATTTCGCTTGTGCTTTCCGATTATGGAATATTGTCGGACAAGTGATGCATTTAAACCGATTTAATTCGTTCATATTATCGTTCACCTGATGTCTCTGTTTTGGGGTGTTGCAACACCACATAACCATTGTGCAAATTATGTGTGCTAAATGAAGTGGGACGAAAGATCGTAGCTGTACTTTTTCGCATCGAATTTTTCGCTGCTATTTTTCTGAAAATTTCGTTAAGCATCAAAGTTTTAAAAAAGATTTAGTTGAACGCACAGTGGAAAATTGGTGGTGCATAGGATCCCATCATCAGAAAACTCAAGAATGAACGAAAATATAACTAAGAGGTTGGCGCTATTTTAAAGGGCTATTTCCCCGATAAATAAACGCTTTTATCTTAGACTTAATTCCAATTTATTAATCAAAACTATTTATTTATGAAAAAAGGCAAATTATTTCAGGTCGCACTTATGATGCTTCCTATGATGCTCTTAACTCTCTGGAGTTTTGGACAAAACGTCAATTTACGGGGTACTGTAGTTGATGGTTCCGGGAGTCCGCTTCCGGGCGTTACCATTGTTGTAAAAGGCACCACGGAGGGAACTATTACAAACACCGATGGAAGTTACTCTTTTTCAGATGTTCCGGGTGATGCTACACTTGTATTTTCTTTTATAGGAATGAGAACTCAGGAAATTTTGGTCGATGGGCAAAACACGATTAATGTTACCATGGAAGAAGCGGCAATTGGTATCGAAGAAGTAGTTGCAATTGGTTATGGGGTTCAAAAGAAAAAGTTAACCACAGGTGCCAATATTAATGTTGGTTCCGATGATCTCATTCAGCAAAGCACAAGTGAAGCGCTTGATGCAATTCAAGGCCAGGCTCCCGGTGTTAATATTGTCCAGAATTCCGGTATGCCTGGGGAAGGATTTAAAGTAAATATTCGTGGCCTGGGTACAATTGGTAACTCTCAGCCATTATATGTAATTGATGGAGTTGCAGGTGGGGATATAAATAATCTGAGTCCTGCCGACATTGAGTCGATTGATATTCTTAAAGATGCTGCATCGGCTGCAATTTACGGTTCACGTGCTGCAAATGGTGTAATTTTGGTTACAACAAAGCAGGGCCGCAGAGGTGATATGCAAGTAGCCTATGACGGTTATTATGGATTTCAGCAAATTGAAAATCTGGAACAGCCACTCAATGCGCAGCAGTTTATGGATATCTATAATGAAGAAAGAGTTGTTTCCGGTAGAGATGCGATAGACTTTGCAAGTGCAATTCCCGATTTGTATCAGAAAATACAAAGTGGGCAGTGGAATGGTACCAACTGGTTAGAAGAGGCATACAATAAAAATGCGCCAATACAGAACCATGCGGTAAATATTAGCGGTGGTTCTGAGCAATCTGTTTTTTCAATGGGTTTCTCTTATGCTTCTCAGGAAGGTGTTTTGGGTAAGCCGGTTGAACCTAACTACGACAGGTACACTGTGAGGTTAAACAGCGACCATACAATTTACAGGAAAAATGATCTGGATATAATAAAAGTAGGTCAAACCTTCAATTACAGTTACAGCAAAAAAGGCGGTATTGCCATTGGTGGAATGTATTATAATGATGTACGTAACTTGTTAGTAGGAAGCCCACTGGTTCCCGTTTATAATAGTGAAGGAGAATATTATGCTTCTGATGATTTGGCAGCCTCGGGTTTGGTTGGATTATCATCAAGGATCTATAATCCCATTGCACAGATGCATCTAAACAGAGGGATGAATGAGTCCAGAAACTATAACATCAACAGTAATGCATATTTGGAAATTCAGCCGATAAGAAACTTAATATTCAGAAGCAGTTATGGATACCGGTATAACGGGAATAGTTATCGCAGCTATCAGCCGGAATACAACTTGGCCGGAGACGTATCCTTAACTCCCGGACGCATCACGCAGTCTTCAGGAAACGGACACAGCTGGACTTTTGAAAATACCTTGAATTACAGGTTTAATTCGGGCAATCACAATATTGACGTTCTTGTGGGACAGTCTATGGAGAAATGGGGCCTGGGAACAAATATGAGTGCAACAAACGCCAATCCAACATTTCTTGGATTTGAGCATGCTTACCTGAACAATACCGATGGATTAACTACTGGTGTTACTAGTATTTCGGGCGGCCCGCTTAGCAGAGGGCAGCTTGCTTCTTTCTTTGGCAGGGTAAATTACGACTATGCCGAAAAGTACTTGTTGACCTTAGTAATGAGAGCTGATGGTTCTTCTAATTTTGCAAGTGGAAATCGTTGGGGTTATTTTCCATCTGTTTCAGCAGGCTGGGTAATGACAGAGGAAGGATTTCTTCAAGATAATGGTTTTGTAGATTTTCTGAAGTTGAGAGTCAGCTGGGGCCAAAATGGTAATTCCCAAATCGATCCATTCCAGTATTTGGCACTCGTTGGATTCAATAAAGACAACAATTATCGCTTTGGCAGTAACAGAGACGTGATGCAGCTGGGGGGATATCCATCTATATTACCTAATCCTGATGTTAGCTGGGAAACTTCAGAGCAATTGAATGTTGGTGTGGATGCAAATTTTTTGGATTCACGACTTCAGTTGGTTTTAGACTATTACAAAAAGACAACAAAAGACTGGTTAGTTCGTCAACCGTTGCCTGCAATTTTTGGAGCACAGGCTCCTTATTATAATGGTGGAGATATTGTGAACAAAGGGGTCGAGCTTTCTTTGCGATGGAATGATCACATTGGTGAATTTAACTATGGAGCACATTTTAACATCGCCGAAAATAAAAATGAAGTTACCCGATTGGGTAATGCAAGCGGATTTATACAAAGTAATGGAAGTATAATTTCACAGGGAACGGATCCAGTATGGCGCGTTGAAACCGGATTTCCTGTAGGTTATTTTTATGGTTACAAAACAGCCGGAATATTCCAAAACCAGGCAGAAATTGATAACTGGACACAAGGTTATCTGCAAGAAAACCCACAACCGGGAGATGTAATTTTCTTAGACACGAATGGTGATAATACTGTAACTCCTGATGATAAAACAATGATTGGTAATCCTCATCCTGATTTTAGAATAGGATTTGGAATCAACTTTGAATACAAAGGGTTAGATTTTGCCGTTACGGCCAAAGGTGCATTCGGTCATCAGATTTTGAAATCGTACCGCTCATTTGCCGACAACGAATTTCATAATTACACCGATCGTATTTTAACCCGGTGGAATGGCGAAGGTACTTCCAATCTTCTGCCACGCTTAACTGCCGGTAACACTACGAATAGAATCAATATCTCGGAAATTTATATTGAAGACGGAGATTTTGTCAAAATCCAAAACGTAACGCTGGGATATGATTTCAAAAAATTGATGCCAAATATACCTTTAGGACAGGCACGTTTATATGTTACCGCACGTAACCTGTTTACATTTACCGACTATTCAGGCATGGATCCTGAAGTAGGATACGGCAATGAGCAGCCTTTTGTATCAGGTATTGATTTAGGTTTTTATCCTTCACCACGTTCATATATGATTGGTGTAAATCTTAAATTTTAAAAACTAATAAATGAGAAATGTTATGAAAAAAATAATATATTATTTGATTGCAGTTTTATTGCTTTGGGGGTGCGAAGATTTTCTGAGCATGGATCCGCTTACTGATAAAACGTCAGCCAACTTTCCTCAAACAGCAGACGATGCTGAACAAATGATGGCTGGAATTTACACTATAATGAATAATATACAGAGTCAGGTTGACCGAAGCCCATTCTTCATTTGGGAAGTTGCAAGCGACGAAAAGCTTGGTGGTGGAGGAATGAATGATATTCAGGCACAGTCGTATGAAACCTTCCAGTTCTCGGACAATGAAATGTTGTTAAATTCCTGGAGTGTTTTGTATCAGGGAATACACAGGGCCAACTTTGCTATAGAGAATATGCCGTTGCTCGGAGATGAGGTTGTTAGTCCTGAAAAAAAGGCCCAGTTTACCGGAGAAGCAATGTTTCTACGCGCCTGGTACTATTACCAGTTAAATACGGTTTTCGACGAAGTTCCACTGAAAATTACCACTGAAAATGTGAATTTGCCCGCAGCTTCTGTTGATGAAATTTACGGACAAATTGCTTCTGACCTGAAAAATGCCATTGAAATGCTTCCGAATGTACCCTACAGCCAAACCCAGCAGGGAAGAATAACTAAATGGGCTGCACAAGCCTTAATGGCCCGGGTATTTCTTTTTTATACCGGTTTCTATAACAAAAATGATATCGCATTACCGGAAAGCGGAAGCGTTACAAAACAAAACGTTATTACATGGCTGGAAGATTGCTATGCGAATAGTGGTCATTCTTTGGTAGATGATTTTCATGAACTTTGGCCTTATACCAATTCATTGTCAATAAATGATTATCAATACATTCAGGATTACATGGCAGAAACAGGCAAGAGTCTCACTTATGCAAGTGATAATGGCGCCAGAAATCCGGAATCAGTTTTTGTTCTTCAGTTCTCAAATTTTGCAGGATGGGGTATTGACAGAGGTTACTCTAATACCTACCAGTTATTTTATGCTTTAAGAGGGCTACAGAATCTTGAAAATACCTATCCGTTTGCCGGTGGCTGGGGACAAGGCAACTCCGTGCCGGAGTCGTTGGTTGAGCAATGGAAACAAGACGAGCCCAACGATGTAAGACTTTGGGCTTCTGTAATGGATATTGAGAAAGAAGTTGTTCCATTAGGCTATCAAAGAGGACAATGGGACTTTGTTCTTGAAAGTAATTACTGGGGTAAAAAGTACAATGGAGTTACTGCCAGAGGAAGTGATGGTAATTTGAAAAATGATTATGGCGTAATTATGTATGGAACATCTGACAACAATCAGCTGTCTCATACCGATGACTTGGTCTATATCCGTTTTGCTGATGTCCTTCTCATGTTGTCAGAGCTGAAAGAAGATGCAACATATATGAATGAAGTAAGAGAACGTGCTGATTTGCCCCCTGTTACCTATTCGTTAGAGAATATTCAGAAAGAAAGACAGCACGAATTGGCATTTGAAGGCATAAGATGGAATGATATGAGGCGCTGGGGTGACAGTTACACGAAAACTGCCTTGGAATCACAGGTAGGAGTAGCAGTTTATAACTTTGGAGCTCCAGCTACACATTCAGCCTTACATCCTGACGGATACAGTTCACGCTACGATGCAACAAAAGGCTTCTTCCCAATTCCTCAGAGTCAAATCGACCTTTCCGAAGGCTTACTCGAACAGAATGAAGGGTATAGTCAGTCAGGAGAAGGATTGTATAGAGGTTGGCAAAATTAACCGGAGAAAGCAATATGGTTAGTGAAAAAAACATTATGTGATAAGAATTTTGCCTACAAATAATTAAGAACTTGATTCTTTATATAGCATTGTAATTATATGATTTAATTATAAAAAGCGTCACCAGTATGGTGGCGCTTTTTTTATAACAGGCTTTGCATTCATTTGAGATCAACCAGCCAAAATTCCTCAAATTATCTAAAATTAGAAACAGAATATCCATAATCAGAGATTCATCTAACCCCCTATGCATAATTTTACCTATACCAAAACCAAAAGACCAGAATGTGATGTGTTCTTTTGGAAAGAACAGACAATATGGTTTCCTACAGAGTATTACACAATAAAAATTATATGCAGTAGGCCAGTGAGTTGTCGTAAAAAACAACAGATGTGGCGACTGTGCAAAACAGGTAGAATTGTAAACCTAAATTAAAAGAACTTTAGAACAGTATGAACAAAATTACTTCCTTATTACTTCCAATCTTTCTTGTAATTATCAATTTTGGAGTACATGCTCAGGTTGGCCAGGCTCCGGCCGGATTTGACGTATTGCGCAATTCCATTCCACATGGGAAAATAGATACAGTTGTGTACACCTCTAGTACAGTAGGTGCTGAACGAACCACACTGGTTTATACACCTCCCGGCTATTCAGCTGAAAAGAAATACCCGGTTCTTTATCTTTTACACGGAATTGGTGGCGACGAATTTGAATGGTTGAACAACGGCCATCCTGAGGTTATTTTGGATAACCTGTATGCCGATGGAAAAGTGGAGCCAATGATCGTGGTGTTGCCTAACGGCCGCGCGATGAAAGATGACCGTGCCACAGGTAATATATACGCTGCCGACAAAGTAGAAGCATTTGCCAACTTCGAAAATGATCTTTTAAACGATCTGATTCCATTTATCGAAAATAAATACTCGGTTATTGCAGACCGTGAACACCGTGCAATTGGCGGATTGTCGATGGGAGGCGGGCAGTCGCTGAATTTTGGATTAGGCAACCTGGATGTGTTTGCCTCGGTAGGCGGATTTTCATCGGCACCTAATATCAAACAGCCTGCAGAGCTGGTTCCTAATCCTGAAAACACCAAAGAGCAACTGAATCTGCTGTTTATTTCGTGTGGCGATAAAGACGGTCTGTTCAGTTTTAGCAAGCGAACACACGATTTTATGAGCGAACACGAAATAGAGCACTATTACCATGTGATTCCTGAAGGACAACACGATTTTGCAGTTTGGAAAGACAGCTTATACAATTTTGCCCAGTTACTTTTTAAGTAGCAAAATCAGTTTGCAGAACAAAAATTAACCGAAAAAAGTAGAATAAATCTATCGATTAAAATGAAGAAAAGAATTTTTAGAACGAGTTTAACTTCTCAACTAACCGCTTTGGCCATGTTGTTTACTTTTGTTGCAAATGGTGTTCAGCCCGAAAAGAAAGTTACAAGCACAAATACCCCTGTATTCTCCAATTTTGTATATCAGGGCGATGATGATGTGTACAAAAAATACCCTTTGGAAGAAGGAGAGTTTTACAGCCCGATTTTGCAGGGGTGTTATCCCGATCCGGCAATAACTCGCAAAGGCGATGATTATTACCTGGTTTGTTCATCGTTCGCCATGTTTCCGGGTGTTCCTATTTTCCATTCAAAAGACCTGGTAAACTGGACCGATTTGGGAGGAGTACTCGATAACCCTGAAACATTCGATACACACGACTGTGGAATTAGTGCAGGGGTTTATGCTCCTGGAATTACTTACAACCCGTACAACGATACATTTTATATGATTACCACTGCTTTTACAGGTGGTTTGAATAACATTATCGTTAAAACAAAAGATCCTAAAAAAGGATGGGGCGACCCTATTAAACTGGCTTTCGGAGGTATCGATCCATCGATTTTCTTTGATGATAATGGTAAAGCATATATCGTGCATAACGATGCGCCTGATCGTGGAAAGGAATTGTACAACGGTCACCGTGTAATCAAGATCTGGGAATACGATGTTGAAAAGGACCAGGTTATTGAAGGAACCGACAAAATTATTGTTGATGGTGGTGTTGATCTGTCCAAAAAACCAATCTGGATTGAAGCACCGCACCTGTATAAAAAAGATGGTAAATACTACCTGATGTGCGCCGAAGGTGGAACTGGCGGCTGGCACAGCGAAGTTATCTTTAAAAGCGACAGCCCAACCGGACCATTTATTCCGGCACCAAGCAACCCGATTTTAACGCAGCGACACTTTC